>JAISLQ010000013.1 GCA_031290885.1 Acidaminococcales bacterium | reverse complement strand
GAAGAATTCAGGACGTTGGAGCGCATGCGTTCCGACGCCAGGCGCAACGAAGCGTCGGCGTTGGCCAATGCCCGGCGCGAAGCGGCAGAGGAAACCGACGCGAAGTGGCAGGGCGTCGTCGCGGCAAAGGACGCGGCGCTTGTGGAAAAGGACGCGGCACTTGTGGAAAAAGAAGCAGAGATCGCGCGACTGCGCGCCATGCTCAAAGAAGGTAGATAGCAGATACGGACAACTATGCGCGGCAAGGGCCAGTTTCCCTCCGCGTTTTTTCATCCCCGTATCCATCAGGCGTCCTCGTTCTCAAATTACCGCCATTGGCGGATAAATCTCGACTATATGATAACCGTTCAGCACATTTTGCGTCCACAACCGTTCCCATCCTTGCCGGTTGGGTCGTTAAATGCCGCTATGCCGCTTGCGCGTTTGCCTTTTTTATTATATACTATGAATGCACCCTCATGTGTCCGCTTGGGGCATACGCGCGAGGCCGACACGCCACCATAGCTCAGCCGGTAGAGCAGCGCATTCGTAATGCGCGGGTCGCAGGTTCGATTCCTGTTGGTGGCTCCAAGGAAAACAAGGCCGGAAGCGGCGGTTCGCCTGCTTTTGGCCTTGCTTGTTTTTTCTTGCTTTTATATATTTTTACTCGTTTTTTTATCTTTGTTGCAGGCCAAAATCGCTTAGCCGCCGCCCAAACCAAAGCCCCCGCGAACCAGGCTGCCCCGGCGTTCCTTTGGACAACGGCCAAGTGCCGAATTTGTTAATCCTCGGGAAGGCAAGCATCGCTTGCCGGAGAGGGCCAAGGATGGCGGGGATTCGGACGCCGCCCAGCCGGCAGCCGAGAAAGCCAGCAAGCAAAAGCAAAAAGGCAAGAGCCACAAGGATTTTCTTGTCAATGGGTATCGCACTCCCTTAGTATCTTTACAATATTTTATGTGCCTGATATTATTTAAAATATAGGGGTGTTTGAAATTACACAGAAACTATATTTCTTTGTGGATGATTCGGGAACACTACATAGAAATGAAAAGAGTGGATACTTTGTTTATGCCGGTTATGTTTTCAACAGCAAAGAAGAACTGGATGATGCAAAACGCAAATATATAAGCGCCCATAAAAAAATTAGCAAATGTATTTCGCAGAAGGGCGAATTGAAAGCGTACACATTATCAAATACACATAAGCGGGCATTGTATAAGGTTCTCGAAAAACATGAAACTTTTTCAGTAGGGATACATATTGGTCAGGTATATGGCCGTATTCTCGACAATAAAAAAGCTATATGCCGATATAAAGACTACGTTTTGAAGATAATTATAAAAGAAAAAATTTTCGACTTAATAAGAAAAAATACTATATCTCAGGATGCAGACACTCATATTACTATATCTATTGACGAACAACTTACATCTACTAATGGTTTCTATTCTTTTAGAGAATCCGTTCTTGAAGAGTTTAAACATGGCATAATAAGCTATAATTATGAGAAAATCCATCCGCCAGTATTTTTCGGCAAATTAAACATAGAAGTTCACTATTGCGATTCAAAGTCAAACTATCTAATACAGGCCAGCGACATTCTTGCAAACAAAATATGGCACTGCTATTGTTCTGACGACAAGGAAAATATATATTTAATGCAAGAACATAAAGCCTTGACATTGCCATAAAAATGTTTTATAATTCTAAGTACAGACAGAAATGTACTGTATACGCTTGGTGCTTGACGTTATGTTAAGTGTGCTTTGTGTACACCGACCCAAGCGGGGAATTGTCAGCTCGGGCTGGCAATTTTTCTTTTTAAAACCGCATCCCAACGGAAGCGCGTTCCTCGCTATGCGGGGGCGATCCCCTCCCCCCTTCTTTATAAAGCGCCCAAAGTTTACTTGCGTCTCCGACAACAATGCCTCTGAGGGCAGTCCGTAGGGGCATTGCTTTTCTTTCAAATAATTTTCAGTCGCCCTATTTTCCTGCCAGAGAATTGGGAAACGCGCATTTAGTACCAAATTTATGCAAAATAGATCTTCCCGCCGCCCCTGCCGGGGCGGTTTCTTTTTTCTCCCTATGACCGCAAAAGCCCATTTTTCAGTTTCCGCCGGGAAGCCGGCCGCGGGTTTTCGCGGCGCGGGGGCGTTATTTTTCCGTTAAAAGCTTGATCAATGCCGCGTGTTCGGCAAAGGGGGCGAGCGCGGGGGAACCGGCCGCGAAAAACTCGCAGCCCTCCTGCTGGAATCCCGGCGCGCAAGTGCAGCCGAACAGGCACCAGTCGCCCGGGCCCGCTACCGCCGCGCCGAAGATGGCGCCGCGTGGTATGGCGATGAGGGGATTTTCCCCCCGGGCGATATTTGCGCCCAGCGCCCGGACACTTACGCCGTCCCGACCGAAAATATAGATGCTGAGGGGATGCCCGGCGTAAAAATGCCACAATTCGTCGCAATCCAGCCGGTGCAGGCGCGATGGCGCGATGCCCGCCGCCAGGGCATAAGCCGAAGTAACGGCTCGCCGCTCGCCGGGCAGCGCCGCGCTTTCATAGACGCGTTTGAGATAAATGCCTTCCTGCACATGTTTGAGCCCCAAGCTGTTTACGATATCGGCCGCTGCCGGCGGCAGGTTTTTGTCCATTGCCAAACGCCCTCGAATATTTCACCCCGTTTGGGAGTTTTATCGTGCTCTGACTTAAAAGGTATCAACTGCAAAATACTTGTACGGCACTTGGACAATCTTCGCTGCCGGGAATGATGTCAACCGGACTGCGCTTCATGTTTGCCAATATTTTCCAATTCCATCTCCTATCCTCGCCGCAGTCACGTTGGCCATCTGAAACTTCTTCCCGTGCCTTCGGCGGGGTTTCAGCAGCATCCACACGGGCAATCTCCGCGCCAATCGCAAGAAAATCAATAGTCGCGTCTTTGTTTTTCAGCGGGAAGCCCGCTGTCGAGTCGATCTCCGTCAGAAGTTTGGCAGTGCCGCCGGCATGGGCATGCCAAGCGGCATGGCGAGCGGCGGCAGCCGCACGCTTTCGGCGCATGGGCGTTCAGTCAAAGCCGCGCGGCGTTTCGGTTCATCCTTTGATAGAGGCGTGCTATTTATTTTAACAAATTAAGCGCCCCGGCCCGGGCGCTTTGCTATGCTTTGGTGGGGTTAGACGGGCTCGAACCGCCGACCTCCTCGATGTGAGCGAGGCGCTCTGACCGACTGAGCTATAACCCCATGTTACACTTTTTATTATAATTTACACAGGCTATCTTGTCAAATTGCGGCCTTTGTCAGTTTATAAACAGGGCTTCTTTTCGAAAACAAGACCGAAAATATACAAGAATACATGCAACTGCCCTCTTGCGCGCCGCTGTTTTTAATGGTTAAATGTATTATTGGGCGGCGGCAGTTGGGCATGGCCACGCCGGCGCTTTCGGCGCAAATTTGCGTTTTTCAGGCAGCGCCAAAGAATTTTTTGAGGAGGACATTATGACAGACGGAAAAAGGACCGTAAAAATAACCGAAACCGTTTTGCGCGACGGCCACCAGTCTTTGGCGGCCACCCGCACGCGCTCCGGAGACATGATCCCCGTGCTTGAACAGTTGGACGACGTGGGCTACAGCGCGCTTGAGGCTTGGGGGGGCGCGACTTTCGACTCCTGCCTGCGCTTTTTGAACGAAGATCCGTGGGAACGGCTGCGCACTATCAAAAAATATTGCAAAAAAACGCCTGTCCAGATGTTGCTGCGCGGACAGAACATCCTTGGCTACAATCATTACGCCGATGACGTAGTCGAGGCGTTTGTAGAGCGTTCCGTCGCCAACGGCGTTGACATTATCCGCATATTTGACGCGCTCAACGATGTCAGGAACCTGGAGTGCGCCATGCGGGCGGCCAAAAAATCCGGCGCGCACGTGCAGGGCGCGCTTGTTTACACCATCAGCCCTTATCACCGGCCGGAAAATTTTCTGAAAATCGCCAAGGATTTGGTCCAACTGGGGGCGGACTCCATTTGCGTCAAGGATATGTCGGGGCTATTGGCGCCCTATGACGCCTACGACCTTGTGAAAACGCTCAAAGCGAGCATTGGCGTGCCCATAAACCTGCATACGCACTATACCAGCGGCATGGGCAGCATGACCTATCTCAAAGCCGTTGAGGCGGGGGCGGACATTATTGACTGCGCGCTTTCCCCTTTTGCCCTCGGCACCAGCCAGCCCTGCACCGAATCCATGGTTTGCGCTTTCCGGGGGACCGGTTACGACACGGGCATTGATCCGGAAAAACTCGCGCCGATAGCGCTGCATTTTAAAAGAGTAAAGCAAAGCCTTGAAAAGGACTTCAAGATAAACACCAACATACCCATAGACCCGGAAGTGTTGAAATTCCAGATACCGGGCGGCATGCTCTCAAACCTGCTCAACCAGATGAAGGAACAGGGCGGCGCCGACAAATATGAAGCGATGCTCTCAGAAATGCCCCGCGTGCGCGCCGATCTCGGTTACCCTCCCCTGGTTACGCCAAGCAGCCAGATGGTCGGGACTATGGCCGTGATGAACGTAACTTTGGGCGAACGCTACAAACTCGTCCCCCGGGAAGTCAAAGACATGGTGCGCGGCAAATATGGCCGGCTTCCCGGCCCGATCGCAGCCGAACTCAAAGAGAAGCTGTCCGACGGCGAACCGCCAATCGATCACCGGCCGGCCGACGACATCTTGCCGCAGATGGAAAAACTCAAAAAGCAATTAAGCGAAAAAGGCTACCCGAACGCCAGCATGGAAGACCTTTTGTCTTACGCCTCTTTCCCGGAAGTGGCGCTGGCTTTTTTTCGGAAAAACCGCTGAGGCGGCACTTTATAAAGCGATGCCCCGGCGCGGGCAGACGGCGGCCGTCTGGCTTAAATGGCCGCTAAAGGCCGATTTTAATGTTTCTGGTAAAAGAAAGGCCTTATCTGTGTATAGCCCATGTCGCGAAAATTCATGATCGCCTCGGTCCCCCCGACGAACAATACCCCCCCCTCTTTCAGGGCGGCGAAAAAGTTTCTGTAGAGTTTGTCCTTGGCTTCTTCGGTGAAATATATGACGACATTGCGGCAGAGGATGAGATTGAACCCCGTTTCAAAGCGGTCTTTCAAAAGATTGTGCTGCTTGAGCTCTATTTTGTGTTTTATCTCGTCCTTTACCATGTACCCATCGTTTACCAGGGTAAAATAGTTTTTTATTCTGGCCGGCGGCAGGTTCTTTACCTCGTTGGGAGCGTAAGGGCCGCCGGCTTTGGCTTTGGCCAGCATTTCCGTGTCAAGGTCGGTGGCGAGTATGCGATGGGCGACGCCCGGCGTCATGTCGTTAAGCATCATGGCGAGTGAATAAGGCTCCGCGCCGGTGGAACAGCCGGCGCTCCAAATGCGCAGTTTAGGGTTTTTCTTCAAAAGTTCCGGGACAATGATTTTTTCCAGATCGTCAAACTTTTCCGGCGTACGGAAAAATTCCGTCACGTTTATGGTCAAATGCTCCAAAAAAGCGTGGTAAAGATCCTTGTCCGCGCCGATCATCGCCAGGAACTTGTCGTAATCGTTTGTGCCGGCGCGCTCCATGAAATTGTTTATGCGCCGGTGCATTTGCGCCGGCTTGTAAAGGTTAAGGTCAATCCCGGATTTGCGCAGCCATTTTTCTTTGAACGATTCCCAATTTTTGTCATTTTCCCAGGCCATAAACCCACACTCCCCATCCATTAAGTAGCTGTCGCGGCGCTCCGGCGGCCGCGCGCGTTAAAACAGCCCTTTGATCACGCCGCCGTCGTCTACGTCAATCTTTTCGGCGGCGGGCGTTTTCGGCAGGCCGGGCATGGTGAGGATGTCTCCGGTCAGCATGACGATAAAGCCCGCGCCGGCGCATATGCGCGCGTCCCGCACGGTAACGGTGAAATTTTCCGGCCGCCCGAGCAGGAGCGGGTCGTCGGAAAAGGAATACTGCGTTTTGGCCATGCAAACAGGCAGGTTGGAAAATCCCAGGCCCTTGTATTTTTCCAGGGAGGCAAGCGCCTGTTTGCTGAAATTGACATTGGCCGCGCCATATATTTCGCGGGCGATGGTTTTCGCTTTTTCCGCCGGCGGGGCGGACAGGTCGTATACAGGCTTAAAGGCGGCGCTGTTTTTTTCCGCCGTTTCCACTACTCTCTTCGCCAGGGCGATGCCGCCTTCGCCGCCGCGCGCCCAGACATCGGACAGTTCCGCCGCCACCCCGAGTTTTTGGCAGTGGCGGTAAATGGCGTCAAGCTCTTCCCGGCTGTCCTGCGTAAAGATGTTTATGGCCACGATCGGCGGCACGCCGAATTTTTGGATGTTTTCCAAGTGTTTTTCCAAATTGGCCAGCCCGCGGACGAGCGCGTCTTTGTCCGGAACGGCCAAACTGCCCTTCGGCACTCCGCCGTGCATTTTAAGCGCGCGGACGGTGGCCACCACCACGGCGGCTTTGGGAGCGAGGCCGCCTGCCCGGCATTTTATGTCGAAAAATTTCTCCGCGCCCAAATCCGCGCCGAACCCGGCTTCGGTTACGACGTAATCGGCCAGCTTCAGGGCGGTTTTGGTGGCGATCAGGCTGTTGCAGCCATGCGCTATGTTGGCGAAAGGGCCGCCGTGCACTATGGCGGGGACATTCTCCAGCGTCTGCACGAGGTTTGGTTTGAGCGCGTCTTTCAGCAGCGCGGCCATCGCGCCCTGCGCGTTGAGCATGGCGGCGGTTACCGGCGCGTCCTCGTAAGTGTAGCCGACGATTATTTTGCCCAGCCGTCCTTTAAGGTCGCGAATGTTTTCCGCAAGGCAAAGAATGGCCATTATTTCCGACGCGACGGTTATGTCGAAGCCGTCCGCCCGCGGCACTCCGTCCGTTTTGCCGCCAAGCCCGACGACTATGTTGCGCAGCGCGCGGTCGTTCATGTCGAGCGCGCGCTTCCAGGTTATGCGGCGCGGGTCAAGCCGCAGCGGGTTGCCTTGCTGGAGATGGTTGTCTGTCATGGCTGACAGGAGATTGTGCGCGGCAGTGATCGCGTGCATGTCCCCGGTAAAGTGCAGGTTGATGTCTTCCATAGGGACGACCTGTGAATACCCGCCGCCCGCCGCCCCGCCTTTTATTCCCATGCAAGGCCCGAGCGACGGCTCGCGCAGGGCGACCAAGGTTTTTTTGTTGATTTTGGCCAAGGCCTGGGCGAGGCCGACGGTAGTGGTGGACTTGCCTTCGCCCGCAGGCGTGGGCGTGATGGCGGTTACCAGGACAAGGTTGCCGTTCGGCCTGCCCTCCAGCTCTTTTATGTATTCCAATGATATTTTCGCTTTATAACGCCCGTAAAGGTCAATTTGACCCTCCGGCACGCCGAGGCGGGCGGCGATTTGGGTTATGGGCAGAAGGCGGGCTTTTTGCGCGATTTCTATGTCGCTTAACATAATGCGATATACCTCCCCCAAAATATAAATCGAACAAGGCTTTATTCAAACCATACGGTAACTACGCTTTCGTCCTCCACCACCGAAAGCGCCGGCGGCTCTTGCCGCGCGGCGCGCCCGCTGCCGCGCGGCAAGAGCGCGAGCGCGTTCTGTTCGAGGATTTTCGCGCATTCCCTCATGGTAAACCCGGTTACATCGGGCACGCAAGTGTATTTGCCGTCAACGGCGGGCAAAGGAAGCTGGCGGCTTTTGTCGCCGGAAGCCGGCTCGAGGCGCTTGATCGGCGGCAGGGCGCTTTCGGCCGAAGGCTCAATGCCGCTTACCACCAGCGTCTGCTGCATTATTTCTTTAAAAACGGGGGCGGCGGTTTCGCTGCCGTAATAACTCGAATGGGGGGTATCAATGAGGACAAGGGCGACGAAGCGCGGTTTTTCCACCGGGGCGATCCCGACGAAAGAAGCTATGTATTCGTTTTTGGCGTAGCCGCCGCCCGATTTCATTTTTTCGGCCGTTCCCGTTTTGCCCGCGATTCGGTAGCCCGGGATTTGCGCCAGCGCCCCGCCGCCTTTGAGAACGACGCCTTCCATCATGTCGAGCACTTTCTTGCTTGTTTCGGCGGAAACGACCTGCGCTTTCGGCGGCCTTTCCGGCTTTTTCCGCTCGGAGCCGTCGGGCTGCATTATGCTTTTAACGATGGACGGGCGGATCGGCCGGCCGCCGCCGGCGATCGCGCTTATGGCGCAAACCAGCTGCAAGGGCGTTACCGCGATGCCCTGCCCGATAGACATGCTGGCCATGTCAATTTTGCGCATGGAATCGGTTCGGAACAATATCCCCGCTTCTTCGCCCGGCAGGTCGATGTGGGTGTAGTCGCCGAACCCGAAGGCGCGCGCGTATTTATTCAAGCGTTCCCGGCCGAGGCTGAAAGCAATCTCCGCCATGGATGTATTGAGGGAAAGGGTTATTACCTCGCTGAAAGGGATCGAACCGAAAGAGCGGCCGCCGGAATTGCTTATTTCCCGGTCGTCAATCGTTAATTTGCCGGTGTCGAAAAACAGCGTCTGCGGCTCCACGATGCCTTCGTTTATGGCGGCGGCCGCGACTAACGGCTTGAAGGTGGACCCCGGTTCGTACACTATGGAAATATTGAAATTGCGCCAAGTTTTTTCGTCGTAATTATAAAAATAATTAGGGTCAAAAGTGGGGTTGCCGGCCATGGCGAGAATTTCGCCTGTATCCACGTCCAAGACGAGCGCGGACGCCGCTTTGGCGCCGGTCTTGGACACGGCGGCGGCTATGGCCTTTTCCGCCGCGTACTGTATGCGGTTGTCGATAGTCAAATATACGGACGCCATGTCCTGCGGGCGGTCATTGACGAGCACGGAAGAAAAGATTGGCCGCCCGGCCGTGTCCGTTTCTATGAACTGCGGCAGCACCGCGCTTTTCAACAAAGAATCCAGCTCCGCTTCTATGCCGCTCAAGCCTACGTCGTCGGTACCGACAAACCCCAGCACTTGGGCGGCTAACGGCCCCATAGGATAATAGCGCTTGCTTTCCTTTATGAACCCGAACCCGTTAAGCCGGTTGTCGCTCAGTATTTTGCCGAGCCTGTCCGTGCGGTCTTTGTCCATGGTGCGTTCCAGCCAGACAAAATCTTCTTTGCCGGTAAAAATATCATAAAGTTCCTGTTCGCTTTTTCCCAATTCACGGGAAATAAGTTGCGCCGCCAGGCGGCGCGGATCCCTTTGGCCGCTTTGTTCGCGCCCGTCGTCCATGGCCGAAGGATGCGCGTATAAAGAAAGCGAGATGAGGCTTATAGCCAACTCGCGCCCTTCGCGGTCGTAGATCGCGCCGCGCGGGGATTGCAGTTCCCGCAGGATATTTTTATTGGCCGCCGCGCGCGCGGCAAGCGCCTCGCCCCTGACCAGCTGCAGCCAGCCGATGCGCAGGATGCAGGCCAAAAAGCCGGCGCCGACGATTGTCAGGACAAACAAGGCGCGGGGGGCGGCTGTTTTGTATTTTTGCCGGTTTGCCATAAATCAGTCCCCCGTCATCTCGCCCAACGCGAAACAGGCAACGCCGCCGAAGCGCTCCTTTGGCTTTGCCTTATTATGTTTAAAACTATGCCGAACAGGGCCATGTTGCTGACCAGCGAAGTGCCGCCGTAGCTTATGAAAGGCAAAGGGACGCCGATTACAGGCAAAAGGCCGCAGACCATAGCGATGTTGCCCATAGCCTGCCCGGCCAGGAGGATGTTCGCGCCGGTTATGATGATGTAGCCCTGTCCGTCGGGAGCGAGGGCGGCGGCTTTCCACAAAGTATAACTCAAAAGGGCAAAAAGAGCGATTACCGCGAGCGCGCCGAGGAAGCCCCATTCCTGGCAAAGCACGGCGAAAGAAAAATCCGTGTGCGCTTCCGGCAGATAGTAAAATTTGCTGCTGCCGTAACCCATGCCCGCCCCCATCCAACCGCCGCTGCCGATAGCCAATATGGACTGGACAGCCTGATAGCCCGTGCGGTCGGCATAAGCCCAAGGGTCGAGCCAGGCCTGCACTCTTTCCATGCGGTAACTGGCTTGTACGGCCAAAACGGCCGCCGCCGCCGGCAAGCCCAACAACAGCAGCAGGTATTGTCCGGCCGGCAGACCGCAGATGAAATAAATGGACAGGGTGAGGGAGACGATAATGGCGGCCGTACCCAAATCAGGCTGTATGTAAACAAGGGCGCCCAGCAGCATGGCCCACAGGCAGGGCGCGGAAAAAATATTGCTCCGTTTGCCGTATTCCAAACGTTTGCCGATATGCGCCGCGCACAGCATGATCACGGAAAGCTTGGCCAGTTCCGAAGGCTGGAAGGACAAGGAAGAAGCCACTTGTATCCAGCGCTGCGCCCCTTTGATCGCCGTCCCTTTAAATATAACATAAATCAGCAGGATTATTGTAAAAACAATAAAAAAATCCGCCCTTTTCCCCAACCAGACATGGTAGTCGACCAGCGAGCAGAAAAACATAGCGGCCAGCCCGACCAAGGCAAAAAGACTGTAACGGTATAGATAGTAACGGCTGTTGCCGAACAAATCCTGCGCCGCCACCTGGCTGGCACTGAATACGTTTATGCAGCCGATCGCCAAAAGTACGAGGACAAGGCAGACAATCGCCTCAAAAGGGTTTTTCCAGAAAATATTCTTTCTTTCGTTCATTGTTCGCGCCTCAAAAGAGCTTTTCCGGGGCGGGACAAAATGCCGCCGCGCAGAAACAGACGGGCATGCCCAGTCTGTGGAATTTGCGCTCGTATTCCGTCCACGCCTGGTTTTCATGGCCTGAATTGTGCAGGTCAAGGGTTTGCGCGGTTACTTTTAAGCCGCAGAAAGCAAATTCTTCCAAAGCGAAAGCAAAAAGCCGGCGGTCATCGGTTTTAAAATACAGGCGGCCGCCGGGGACGGATATATTGCGGTACTTGCGCAAAAAATCCCTGAAAACCAACCTGCGTTTAGCATGTCGGGCTTTCGGCCAAGGATCGCAGAAATTTATGTAAACCGCCCCGACCTGCCCGGGAGAGAACCATTCTTCCACGCCGGACGCGTCGCCCTCGATCAGGCGGACATTGGAAAGCGCGCCGGCGCGGATTTTGCGCGCCGCGTGATATAGTACGTCGGCCTTGTTTTCAATGCCGACAAAAAACTTTTCTTTGTTCGCCGCAGCCAAAGAAACGATAAATTCGCCCCGGCCCGACCCTATTTCCACTTCCGGGCCGGCCTTGCCGCGCAGCGCGCCGCCGGTTTGCCCGCGCAGGAAAACTATGTCGGCGTACTCTTTTATCGCCTCGGACAAGGACTTATTTTTGCGCAGGCGCATCGTCGCGCTCCCTGTTCATTAGGCCCTTTCGCCGGCAAGGCCGTATTTTTTTAAATAGCGGTAGAGAGTAACCCGGCTGACATCAAGCATAAGGCCAAGCCTGCTGATGTTGCCGCCGGCCGCTTTCCAGGCGTCAATAAAAGCGTCCCGGTCATGTTTCCATGATTTGCCTACGGCGGCGTTGCTGGGCATTTTTATGTTGCCGGCGCCGATCACATAGCCGGGCGTGTGAAAGAAAGCTATTTCCAAAACCCCCTGGAGCTGTTTTATATTGCCCGGCCAGGAACATTGCAGGATGAGGGAAAGGGCTTCCGGCGAAAGGTGTTTGGGCGGCAGGTTGTGCCGCAGGGCCATTTCGTAGAGGATGTGGTTGGAAAGCACTTCTATGTCGTCCGTCCGCTCGCGCAAAGCAGGGACGCGAAGCAGGGTTTGGGACAGGATGTTGTAGAGCGGCTTGGAAAAGAGCCCTTTTTCCGACAAGCGTTTCAAATTGGAGTCGCAGGCGGCGATCAGCCGTATGTCTACCTTCTTTTTTTTGCTATTGTCAAAAAGTTTTTTCTCCGCAAAGACTTTGGCCAGTTTGTCGCCGATGCTTACCGGCATTTTCTCGACCTCGTCAATAAAAAGGGTGCCGGCGTCGGCCAGTTCCAGCTTGCCGGATACCCAGCCGGTGTTTTCCGCGCCGTAGCCGAAAATTTCCATGTCCAAAATGTTTTCGGCGGTTTTTCCGCATTTTACCACGATAAACGGATTGGCCGCCCGGACGCTGGCCTGGTGTATGCCGTGGGCCAAACGCTGTTTGCCTGTGCCCGGCTCGCCCTGCAAAAGAATGTTGTTGCCGCTTTTGGCTATGCGCGCGGCTTTGTTTTGCAGCGCGACGAAATTTTCCGTCGTTCCCGCCATGGAGAAAATGCTGTAACGGGAATTGTAGCCGGAGGCGTGGGCGACGATGGTTTTCAGATCCTCGACGGAAAAACTGGCGACGACGACGCTGTCAACGTCTTCGCCGCTTTTTAAAGGCAGCACGGTGGTTATATCTTCATAGGTGCGGCCGCGGGCGATCCAGAGCGATTCCTTGTTGTAAAGGGGAACGCCTTGGAACCCTTTGTTGAGCGGGATATGTTCATAATTTAAAAAAACGTCGCTCAAATTGTTGTTATCGTCAAGCCGCTTGCGACCGTTGGCGTTGGCATAGGTAACTTTGCCGCCGGGGCGCACGCAATACACGGAAAAAGGCATCTCGTCAAGCAAAGTGCACAGGGCCTGTTTCTGTTCGTAAACGGCCAGATAATTTTCCAGGGAGTATTTTATGGTCAAAAGCAGGGAGAACATAAAATCATAAATAAAATCGTCCCGCGCCGGGAAGTCAATCGCGACAAGGTAGCGCAGGCGTTCGCCAACCATGATCGGCGCCGCGCAAGAGTCCGTGCCGCGCATGGCCAGGGGCCACGCTTCGGCGCCGAACAGCAGAAAGGGGACTTTGTGCTCGCGGGCGATGCTGACGCTGCTGGTGCCGATATCGCGTTCGGCGACCCTTGCGCCGGGCGCGCCGGCAAACGCGCCGGCGCCGCAATTGCAAGAATAATTTTTCAGTATGTAAGATTCTTCGTCAAGCAGGACAACGCTGAATTGATAGTCGGCGCAATACGCGCGCAAACATTCGCACAGCCCGTCCATAAATTCGATGATGCGCGCCCCGGTCGCCATGCGCTCTTCCAACTCGGCTGCGTCCTGACGGAAAGAGTCCGGCTCTTTGTCGTTGCCGGTCTTGCGGGCGCGGCAGCGTTTCCAGGACTCCGCTACCCAAGGGTGTACATTGACGTCAAGCGAACCGTCAGCCAAAAATTTCTGATAGTGCTGCTCAAGTTTTTCTTTGTCGCGGCGTTCGCGTATCATTGCCAATCCTCCCGGTTTATATGCCAAATCCCGATGGCAGCCGCCGATTTTTAATTATTCGGCGCTTGCCAAGGAAAGCGCGCGCCTTCAAAGCACGCGCCGCGCGCCTAAGTACCTTGAGCGCCAATACTGTTCGTCAAGCCCGCTGAGCATGACGCCCCGGCTGCTGGAAGCATGCCAGAATTTGCCGCCGCCGGCGTAAATGCCAACATGGGAAGCGCCTTTTGCGTATGTTTCAAAAAATACCAAGTCGCCTACGGCAAGTGCATTTCGCGCGACCGCCGAACCGACCTTGTATTGGACGTCGGCCGTCCGCGGCAGGGCAATATTGTGCTTTTGGAAAACAAAGGCCGTGTAGCCCGAACAATCAAAACCCTTCGCGTCAACGC
Source organism: Acidaminococcales bacterium (assembly GCA_031290885.1). Classification (NCBI taxonomy): domain Bacteria; kingdom Bacillati; phylum Bacillota; class Negativicutes; order Acidaminococcales; species Acidaminococcales bacterium. The sequence goes on along the minus strand of JAISLQ010000013.1, from coordinate 10,969 downwards.
CGCCGAAGCGGTAAGGGACGCCTTTGTAGAGCGCGGCGGTCTGGATGACGCCGGCGCCTTTGCCGGCCGGCGGGGGGGCGATTGGCCGCGCGCCCCGCCTGCTGTTGAGCGCGTCTTCTATGGCGCGGTAAGTGGCATCGTCCAAAAGGCCTGTTGGTTTTAATTTGAATTGCTTGAAATTTTTCTGGAATTTTTTGATGGCTTTGCTGGTTTTTTTGCTCATCAGGCCATCGGTGCGGTCGGTCTTTATGCCCAGGACAGGCAGGCTTTTTTGCACAAAGGCAATTTTTTCGTTTTTGCCGTCGTCCTTGCGCAGGGGCTGGCCACTGGCCAAGGCGGGCAGGGTGGAAAGAGCAAGGATGAGAACGAGGCAGAAAAGCTTGAGAGTTTTCAAAGCAAAAACCTCCTCCGGCGCTGATAATGTACGTTGCGTGTCAAAAAATGCGGCGGTTGTTTGCGCTGGCTTTCAGAAATGTTCCGCGTTGTTGTAAGGGTCGTAAAACGGCATTTTTGCAAGCTCCGACCTAGCGGCTTCGGCCTGCCGCAAAAGCCTTTCTTTGTCTTTGGGCAGCGTGCCGGCCAGTGAAAAATAATTTGATATATGGTTGCTCCTGAAAAGCATGCAAGAACCCGGGGGCAGGTCTATGCCGCGCAGGACGGCGCAAAGCTCGTCCATGATTTGCGGTGGGGTCAGGATGTCAAAATCCCCGCGTTCGTATTTTTCTTTAAGTTCGCTGCCGCGATAGAGCATGAGGGTCAGGGCGCTGAGCATGTCGGGTTTGATGATGTTTACGGCTTCCGCCGTATGGCGGGCGTGTTCGGCCGAGCCGCCCGCTCCGCCCAGGCCGGCAATGATCATCATGGAAAGTTTGATCCCGGCGGCGCGGACACGGCAGCCGGCTTCGACGGCTTCCCGCGCGTCAACTCCCTTGTTTACTTCTTTGAGCAGCCGGTCGTCTCCGGTTTCCATTCCGTAATAAAGAAGTTTCAGGCCGTTTTCGCGCAAAACCCGCAGATCCTGCGGATTTTTTCCTAAAATGGCGCGCGGCCCGGCGTAGGCCGCGACTCTTTGCAGTTTGGGAAAGGCCGCGCGAAGTTCGGACAATATGTCGATAAGCCGCCCGGTGGACAAAACAAGCGCGTCGCCGTCGGAGAGAAAAACCTTCTTTACCGGCAGGCCGGTGGCGGCCGCGGCCCGTATCTGCGCAGAAACGTCGGCAGGCGCCTTGACATGGAACTTTACCGTGCGGTACATGTTGCAATAAGTACACGCGTTGTGGGAGCAGCCGACCGTTACGCGCAAAATGAAGCTTTCCGCTTCGCTGGGCGGGCGAAACACCGGGCCGGGCTCGTCGTCAAAATACATGGGAAACTCCTTTAAGAAAGGGAAATGTCGCAAGGGGCGGCCTATGGAAACAAATGCCGCCGAAAAAACGCGCTTTCATATTTTCGTTTACGTAAAATGCCGCAACCGGCAAATAAAAAGCCAATCATAATTCAGGTACGTAATAATTTTAACAAACTTAACAAAATAATTCCACTATAGATTGAAATTTATTATTTCATACAATTTTGCTTCAAATTTTATTTATGGTAAAATAACTGTAGTAAAGTCCCGACAGCCGCTTTTAGCTACTATGGCGGCCGCTCCGGCGCTTTAAATATGGTTGCATGGGGAATGGTTTATGGACAATGCCTTTTGGCCGCTGCTCTTAGATATCGCCGCGTTGGCTCTGCTGGCCGTTATTTTGCTGAAGCTGAAAAACCAGGCCGCGCTGGAAAAAGAACTGGCCGCGCTCAAAGCCCTGCTGGATAATTTAAGCGTGAGCGGCAACCAGGAAAAACAGTTGCTGCGCCAGGAGCAAAACGAGCAGGGCCGCCATTTGCGGGAGGAGATTGCGCGCAATTTCCAGCGGCTGAACGATTTCCTGCTTGCCCAGCTTGCGCTGGCCGCAGGCCAGCAGCAGGAAAAAATTGAAAAACTGACCGAAAACATGGCCGGCCTTTTGGCTTCCAACGCGCAGCAACTGGAAAAGATAAACGAAAACGTCGGGCGCGGTCTGCGGGAGATGCAGGAAAAAAACGAGCAGAAACTGGAGGCCATGCGCGCGGTGGTGGACGAAAAACTAAGCAGGACTTTGTCCGCGCGCCTTGACGACGCTTTTAAGAACGTCGGCGAACAACTCGGGCAGCTTTACAAAAGTTTGGGCGAAATGAAGAACCTGTCCGCCGGCGTGCAAAGCCTCAACCGCGTGCTGACCAATGTCAAAATGCGCGGCACTTGGGGGGAAGTGCAACTGGGCGCGCTGCTTGAGCAGATAATGTCGCCCGGGCAATACGAGCAAAGCGTCGCGGTCAGGCGCGGCGGCAGAGAACGGGTGGATTTCGCGATAAAACTGCCCGGGCGGGGCGCGGAGCATGTCTGGCTGCCGATTGACGCCAAATTCACCCAGGAAGACTATTTGCGGCTGTCGGATGCAGCGGAGGCGGCGGACGCGGCGGGGGTGGCCGAAGCCCTGCGCGCTCTGGAAACGCGCGTCAAGCAGGACGCGCGCTCTATCAGGGACAAATATCTTAACCCGCCGGAAACCACGGATTTTGCCGTGATGTTTTTGCCTACCGAGGGGCTTTACGCCGAAGTGCTGCGGATAAACGGCTTGGCCGAATACTGCCAAAGGGAATGTCGGACAATCATCGCCGGGCCCACTACTCTGGCCGCCTTGCTCAACAGCTTGCGCGTCGGGTTCGTTACCTTGGCGATCGAGAAAAAATCCGGCGAGGTTTGGAAACTGCTGGGGGCGGTCAAAAAACAATACGCGATGTTTGACCAGCTTTTGGAAAAATCCATCAAAAAACTTGAGGACGCGCAACAGGACATGTCGGACGCGCAGGCGCGCTCCAAACAAATATACACGAAGCTGAACAAGGTCGAAGAAGCAGGGACGGAGGAGAGAGGGTTTTTGCCCGACGGCGAGGGCATGGGCGGCGGCCGCCTTTAGGCAAGGCGGCCGCCGCTTTTTATACTGTTCTTCGGCTAAAACGTGGCGAAGATTTGCGGCCGGCTTGCCGCGCCTCGCGAAAAACCGCCCCCCAAGCGGGACGTTTCCGGCAGCGTCAATACGGGCCGGCCGCAACGACAATGTTGTCGATCAGGCGGGTTTGGCCGATCTTCGCCGCCAGCGCGATAAAAACCTCGCCGCTCATTTCGCCGGCAAATTCCTCCAAGGCGGGAAAGGAATAAATTTCCGCGTATTCCAGCCGCGCGAGCGGCTCGGCGGCGATCAGGCCGTTAAGGAAAGACAGCGCGGCCGCCGGGTCTCTTTCCCCTTTTTCTATTTTTTCCCGGACCGCGCGCAGGGAACGCGACAAGACCAGAGCCGCCTCGCGCTCGCGGCCGGACAGGTAGACATTGCGCGAACTCAACGCGAGGCCGTCGGCTTCCCTGACAATGGGCATTATTTTAATTTCCGTGGGGACAAACAGTTCTTCGGCCATGCGCCGGATTACCTGCGCCTGCTGTCCGTCTTTTTGCCCGAAGTAAGCTCGGTCGGGCGCGATGATGTTAAACAGTTTCGCCACTACCGTCGTTACGCCGCGAAAATGCGCCGGGCGCGACCGCCCGCACAAAATCTCGGTCAGGCGGCCGGCGACTTTAACCCAGACGCCTTCGCCGCCGGGATACATCTGAGCGGCGGTGGGGGCGAAAACGGCTTGGGCGCCCATCTGTTCCGCCAAGGCGCAGTCTTTGTCCAAAGAGCGGGGATAGGCGTCCAAGTCTTCGGTGGGCGCGAATTGAGTGGGATTGACAAAAACGCTTACAACCACAAAATCGTTTTCCCGGGCGGCCGCCTCGATAAGCGAAGCGTGCCCGGCGTGCAGCGCGCCCATTGTCGGCACCAGGCCGACGCCGCCGCCGCGGCTTTTCGCTTCCCGGCAAGCGGCGCGCGCTTCCTGGACGGTTTTCAAAAGAAGCATGCTCATGACAGTTCCTCGCCTCCAAGTGATTTTTGGGGAACCTCTAATAAAGTTTTTCCAATATTTCCTGATCGATAGGGAAGGAATGTTCCTCGGACGGAAAACGCCGGCCGCGCACTTCGTCGACATACTGCCCGACGCCTTCCATAACTTCGGCGTAAAGGTTTTTGTATCTTTTGGCGAATTTTGGCTTGAAGCCATCGCCAAACAAGCCGAGCATATCGTGGTAAACAAGGACCTGCCCGTCGCAGCCCGCGCCCGCGCCGATGCCGATAGTGGGGATGGGTATCTTTTCGGAGATGAGCGCGCCCAAGGCGGCCGGCACACATTCAAGCACCACGGCGAAAGCGCCCGCTTCCGACAGTTGAATCGCATCGTCCAAAAGGCGGCCGGCGGCCGCGCTGTCTTTGCCCTGCACCCTGAAGCCGCCGAGCTGATGCACCGACTGCGGCGTCAGGCCGATGTGGGCAACGACGGGGATGCCGGCCGCAACAATCGCCCTGACCGCCGCCAGCGCTTCCCGCCCCCCTTCCAGCTTGACCGCCTGCGCCCCGCTTTCCTTCATCAGCCGGCCGGCGTTGCGCAAAGCGTCCTTTGCCGACACCTGATAACTCATAAACGGCATGTCCACTACCACCATGGCACGCTCCACCCCCCGGCAGACGGCCTTGGCGTGATGGATCATGTCCTCCATGGTAACAGGGAGCGTGGAGTCATAGCCGAGCGCCACATTGCCCAGCGAGTCGCCGACCAGGATAACATCCGCGCCGGCCGCGTCAAACATCTTGGCCCAAGGGTAATCGTAGGCGGTGATCATGACGAGCGGCCGGCCGTCTTTTTTCATCTGCCTGACCGTTGCGGTGGTAATTCGTTTGTTGCCCATTTCGCACATCCTTTTGTTTTTTTCTTTCCGCCGCCCGCAGTGCGGGCAGTTTAAACGATAAAAAACCGGTTCCGCGTTCCGGCGGGGGAGGCCGCAAAGCCGTTTTATCCATGTTTTGGCCGGGAGGCATTATCTTAACATTTCGCCCAATTCTTTTATTTTCTCCGCCGTCAGGCTGCCGGACTTTTGGGCAAGGCAAAGGGTTTGCCGGCTGAGGATTTTATAAAGGCCGATATATTCGGGCGGCAGGGCCTGCAAATGGCTGCCGACCGTTTGGCTGTCGCCCCGGGCGATAGGCCCGGTGAGGGCCTTTTCCGGCCCTAAGCTTTGCAAATTGCGCAAAGCGCCCTCGACCAGCGGCCAAAAGGCCGCGCGCGCCCCGGCGGGGCTGTCCGCCCAACGGGCAAAGATATTTTCGGCCGCAGCCAAAAGCGCGACGAGATGGTTGGAAGCCATGCAGGCGGCCGCGTGATAAAGCGGGCGGTCGGCATCCGGGACGGACATGGCCTTTGCGCCCAGGGCGGCGCAAAGATTTAGCATTGTCGGCAGCGCCTGCGGGTCGCCGCCGACAGCTACGTATATATTTTCAAAAACGGCGCCTTTGTCCGCGAAACTTTGCAGAGGATGGAAACCGCCCCTTGAAACGCGCGGATCCGGCGGCAGGGCGAAAGCGCTCAAAGCGCCGCTGCAATGCAGCAAGACCGCGCCGTCTTTGACGCCTTTGGCCAGGATGTCTGCGGCCGTGGCGGCAATCATGGCGTCCGGGACGGTGATGAACAATATGTCGCTGGCCGCGGCCAACGCGCCATTGTCGGCGAACGGCCTGACGCCGGCGGCTTTTGCCGCGCGGCGGCATTCGTCAAAAGTAGCGCAGGTAACGCCGGCTACGGCGCAGCCTTTTTCTTTCAGCCGGGCGGCCAGGGCGCGGCCCAAACGCCCCGCGCCGATGACTCCGATCGATTTATCCATAAAACAAACCTTTTGCTTAAAATAAAAAGCGCTTTCCCCGCCGGGAAAGCGCAAAGACAAAACCTGCCGAAAAATCGGTAAAATGAATTACCATCGTCCGTCTCAGTCACGCGGGATCCAAGCGGTTATTTATAATTTGCCGAGCTTTGGCGCTTCAGATAGGGTCATACCCTTCCATGCCTATTTTCCAGTCTACCACAATTTTGACGGGGCGGCAAGGGCTGTTTGCCGGCCGCCGGTTCTTAAAGGGAACCTATTTGGATATTTTCAGACTATCAGCACAGGCTTTTGGCACAGGCTGATCACCGCGTTGTTTACGCTGCGCGCTATGACCGAGCGCGCGCCGGGCAGTCGCCGGCTGCCGAGCACGATAAGATCGCATTCCAGCTCGTCCGCCGTCGCGGTAATGATGTTGGCGATATTTTTCCCCTGGCGCAGGAGAAAATTGTTCTCTTGCGTAAGGCCGGGCAGGTATTCATCCAATTTCTTTTTCAGGGGCGGCAAATGCGCGGACAGTTCCGCGCCGCCGCCGGCACTGTCGGGCTTTACGATGTACAAGGTAAAAAGGGCGGCCCCCGACGCCTTGGCAAGGCGCGCGGCGTGCGCCAGGGCTTTAAAGGCCCTTTCGCTGTCGTCTATGGAAACAAGTATTTTTTTGTACAAATTTATCACCCCGGCAATTGTCTTGAGCGGCCGCGCAAGGTATTGAGTTCGCGGCGCGTTTGCTGTTATAATGGTATCATTATCGGCATGAGAATTTTGGCGAGGAGTGTTTGGAAATGATTTTAAAAACGGCAAAACAAACTTTATTGCTGCTGGCGGCCTTATGCGTTATGGCAACGGCGGGCGGGGCGGCCCAGGCGAGGGCGCTGTCGGAAATCGTCGATTCCAAGGTTTTGTTTGTAGGCGTGCCGGGCGACTATGAACCTTTTGCTTTTCCTGATTATGACGGCGAATACATCGGGCATGACGTTGACGCCGCCAAAACAATCGGCCAGGCTCTGGGCGTGGAAGTCATATTCGTTAAATCGTCCTGGCCGGATTTGACCAAGGACCTGCTCGCCGGCAAGTTCGACATGGCGGCGGGCGGCATAACCAGGACGACGGCAAGGCAAAAGGACGGTCAGCTTTCCGACATTGTCTATTATTTCGGCAAATCCCTCATCATCCGCAAAACGGATCAAAATAAATTTTCCAAATTGGAAGCGGTCAACCAACCTGACGTAAAAGTGGGGGTGAACCCGGGCGGGACAAACGAGCGGTTCGCCCGCGCCAACCTCGCCAAGGCCAATATCGTCGTAATCAACGACAACATGTCCATCCCCGGCCGCGTCGCCAGCGGCGAATTGGACGTTATGGTCAGCGAGAACGTCGAAGTGAAAAAATACACGGCAAAGGACGCGCGGCTGGCTGGCGCCTTCGTGGAAAAAACCCTGACGCGCGACACGGGTGGGTACTTTTTCCGAAAAGCCGATCGCGAGCTTTTGGATTTTGTCAATTTATGGCTGTCTAACGCCAAAGTCAACGGAACGCTGGAAGGGCTCTACGACAAATGGATAAAATAGGCGCCGTTATGCCCGGCCGAGCAATTTTTCCAGCAGGGCTTTTTCCTCCGCCAGTTCTTGGCGCAACCGGCTGACGTAGAGTTGTTCATGCCCGCGCAGGGCATCGCGCAGGGCAGCTTTCTCCTGCGCGGGCATTTCCGGCGCCGCGCCCTCGCATGAATGTCCGGCCAACCGGATCCCGCTCTCTTCCAATACGGCGCGGGCGGCAAGCAAGCCGCGCCCTTTTGCCCGGCGCAGGTCAAAGAGGCATTTGTCTTTGTTCTCCATGTCCAGCAGACGCCGCCGCCCTTGCTCGCCGGGCGCGTCTATCCGCAGTTTGTGGCCTAAAGCGCCGGCTATGGCGATGTTTGCCGGAAAGGACGGGCTGAGAGGATTTATCCCGACGGCGGCTATGCGGACGCCCGCCCGGCTAAGTTCCGTGCCGATAAGGTAGTGGGCGTGCGGCGTCAAGTCGCCCAGCTTTGCGGAAAGGTCTATCGGCCAAGGGGCGCCTTTGAAATAAGCGTTGTATATATACTGGATATAGGCGATCGCTTCGCCGTAGCATAAAGCCAGCCGGATCAAATCAAGGCGGGTGTAGGATATTTTGCCCCATTGTCCGAGCACGAAACTTTTCCCCCCATAATATTCGTTCAGGGCGGACATGAACTCCGCCGGCAATTTTTCTCCGGCGGACGCCGCTTCCCGTTCGGAAAACAGCAGCGCGGCCGGCGACGCCTTGCCCCGGCAGTCGATGACGATGCCGGTGTATCCGCACAAAAGGGCGTTCATGATCTCCCTTTCATCGGTGGCGGCGGAAAACTCCGCGCCATAGCCGGTGGACAGCCCGGCGCCCAAGATTTGCCAGGCCGCTTCGCCCATCGCCGCAGACAGGCTTTCCGCTTTGTCTTGGCGGGAAACGAGAACCGGTTTTATTCCCCCAGCGGACAGGCTTTCCACGAAACTCGGCAGCAGCAAGCCAAAATCATCTTCGATGCCGAGGCTGGGCGTCTGTCCGCCGCAAGCGGCGGGAGCCGTCCATTTGAGGAAAAGGCGCAGCGCCTGTGAGTTTTTGTTGTTGGCGGGCGCGACGCGCACCCTCACGCCATACCTGTACTCATCGCGCGTACATTCCAGCCGGTCGGCGAAGGCGCAGGGGCCTTCGGTCAAACAGACGAGCTGCGCCCCGCCCGGCAGCAGCCCGGCAAAGCCGTGCGGGATGGCGGCAATGGATTTTTCTTCAATGGCCGCGCCGCCGGCCTTTTTAATGATATCGGCGGCTTTTTTTGCGTTAAGGCTCATGTTTTTCTCCTTCTGAGCGTTTCTTTATTGCTTTGTCGCCATAATTGCCCGGCCGTTTCCGTCCGCCGCCGGCATGTCACCGAAAATTGCGGCGGCTGAGCTGGCTTGCCGGGATTGGCGCGCTTCGCGCCTTATATTTGTTTTTGTTTTGCGTTTCTGGCGAGCGGGAAAATCCAACCGGTAAGGCCCGGATCCTTGCTGCGAGGCATAATCGTCCCGGCGAGCAATTTTTCGCAACAACGGCTTGACAAAAAATGAAAAATAATAGATAATAATTATTAGATAGTAAAAAATATATTATCAACAAGGGGGACTTCATTATGGAAAAAACAATGCAGGGACTGGCGGCCGCTTTTGCGGGGGAATCGCAGGCCAACAGAAAGTACACGGCTTACGCCGCGCAGGCCGACGCGCAGGGGTACAAACAGGCGGCTAAACTTTTCCGGGCGGCGGCGGAGGCGGAAACCTTGCACGCGCTCGCCGAATTTAAAGCGCTGGGCAAGGTAAAGGACACGGCGGAAAACTTAAAAGACGCCGTAGCGGGGGAAACGCACGAATTCAAGAGCATGTACCCGGAATTCATCGAGTACGCCAAAGAGGAAAAACAACCGGCGGCCCAACGCATTTTTGAACAGGCGGCGGCGGCGGAAAAAGTGCACGCCGAACTTTACCAAAAAGTTTTGGACAACCTCGGCAAGGCGGACAGCTCCGATTACTATCTTTGCCCGATCTGCGGCTATATACACGAAGGGCCTTACGAAGGCGCTTGTCCGATCTGCGGGGCAAAAGGCTCTGCCTTTAAAAAATTTTAATGCGATGAGGACGCTATAGAAAGTCCGATAAATCTCCCGCGCCGCGCGCGGGAGATTTATCTTTGCAAAAAGATGAGCTCGAGCAGCTTGTTGGCGCTGTTGGCGAGAAATTGCGGCGTAGGCATCGCGCCGGTCAGGAACAGGGCTTCGATGAGGCAGACGCCCACGTAACTTAGCGCGATTATTTTGGCGTAGATGCGCCGCCTTTTTTCGATAAGGCTTATTTTGTCCACAAGCCAGTATTTTTGCACGCCGATCTTGATAAGGAAAGAGCGGATTTTTTTCAGCAGGCTATGCGGGAACGGTATGCCCTCAAGCGTCTGCAAAAGGACGATCCATTCGCGCAGGAGCGGCATAAACACTTGGTCGCGGGCGACTTCCGCCTGCAATATCTCGATCCTGCCATGCCGCGACGCCCACACCCTGCGCATGGGCATAAGGACTATGCGGAAAATGACAAAAGGGATAAGGACGATCAAGGTGTTGTAAATAAAAATAAAGGGCAGGGAAAAAAGATCGGCGGACTCAAACGGCGCCAATTTCACATAAGCCATGCCAAAAGGCACCAAGAAACTTACCAGCAAAAAAGAAGTCGCTATGGCAAAAACCCATTCCAGCCAATTGCTGGAGAGGCCGGTTTTATAACTGGAGCTTTCGGGGTCAAAGTCGGCATCTTTGTAGCGGGCGGACGGTATGTGATACAGATACAAACGCATTAGCGGCGGTTTGTCGATGATTTCCGCGCCAAATATTATATGGCTGCGCATGTATTTTTCCCTTTGCGCGGACTTGCCCGTGCCGAACAGGGACGAAAGCCGGTGAGGGGCTTCGGGCTTTTTCGCAAAATCCCGCCCATCGATGCATTGGAGTATCCACGGGCGAAAATCTATGTATAAAAGCTGTTCCTGCAAATAAAAATGCGCCTTTAAGTATTTGCCTTTCTGGAAAAAACTGCCCCAAAAACTTATTATGGAAATCAGTTTCTGGCCGCACCAATACCTGATGGCTTTGGGCAAAAGCGATATGATATGCACATTGATCTCCGTAAGCTCAAAGACCGCCGTGCTCGTCCAGATGTCCTGCCAAATGTCAACAAGGCGCACCTTGGCGTGAAAGCTGAAAGGCCGGAAAAACGAGCCGAGTTCCACTTTGGCGTAAATGCATTGCTCGTCAGGGCAAAAATCCAAAGACACGTTCCTTACGAAAGCCTGCGCGGGCTTTAATATATCCATAAGTACAAGCGTCATGTCCAAAGCGGTGAGGTCATAGGTCTGATAAAGCGCCTTGGGGGAAAAGTTATCCTTATGGCTTTTTTCGGAAGGGACGTCTTTGTTTTGCCGGAAAATATTGATAAGCCGCTTGATCCGGTTTTTCATCAAAAAGCAACCGCCTTTTTATGGCTCAGTTAGAAAAGCCCGTCTAAATTTTAACACAACAGGCCAAATGAAGCAAATGCCGACAGCGGCAAAGGCGCGGCGTTTATA
>JAISLQ010000012.1 GCA_031290885.1 Acidaminococcales bacterium | reverse complement strand
CGGCGGAAGGCAACAATGCGGGGGAACAGCCGGCGTAGCTTGCCGGCGGGCAAAACGGCCGGGCAGTTGACAGCCCTTAAAAAACAGGGTACAATGGGCATAGAAAAGGCGTTGCCGATAAGCGGCCGCCCCGTACAGTTTTGGTTAGTAACTAACCGCTACCTTGTGAGGGAATGGCGGTTAGTTACTTTTTTACAGCAACTATCACGGCTAAAAGCAAGACCAGCAGAAACACCAGCTTGTAATAGTCCACCCCTCTCCGGCGAGGCAAGCTCGCCCATTCGAGGACGGGTCAATCACCCCGTTTCCGGGGCAGGATTGACCGCCTACCGTTATCGCAACGCCTTAAAAGCATTATACCACAAGCCCCTTGCCCAAAGCATGGGGTTTTTTCATGCCCGGAAACAACAACGCACGAAAGGACTGAAAACAAAATGACGCTGCAAGAATTTTTCACGACGCTTAAAGGAGCGGCAGGAACGCTCCTGCCGCAAAGCCGCCCGGAACAGGCGGCAATGGGAATTGGCGCGTCCGTTGGGGCGGCTTTGAGCTTCCTGTTCGGCGGACTCGACAACGCCCTGCACGCCCTTGCCATACTAATGACACTCGACTATATCACCGGCATCGCCGCCGCCGGGAAAGCGGGGGAACTCAACTCCGGCGCGGGGAGGCGCGGCATTGGCCACAAAGCGGCCATCTTGGGGGTAGTGTCTTTCTGCAACCTTGTAGACTGCGGCATGGGCACGCACGTTCTGCGCAGCATGGCCATCTGCGCCTATTCCGCCAACGAAGCCATTTCCATTTTGGAAAATGTCGACAAACTGGGCTACGGGCAGTATATCCCGGAGTTCATCCAGCGCCGGATACGCCATATAAAAGAGCAAAGGACGGGGGGCGGGGCAAGTGATTGAAATAACCATGCCTAAACTTGAACAGATGGCGCGGGATGCCAAGGCCGGCCTGAAACCGCGCATATATTTGCATTGGACGGCAGGGCGCTACGATCAGTTTTTCGATGACTACCACCTGAACATCGATGGCGGGGGCAGGATATTTGCCCCTTCCGAAGATTTGAGCCTGCATCGCGGACACACTTGGCGGCGCAATTCCGGGGCGGTGGGGATAGCCCTCTGCTGCGCCCTGAACGCCGGAGTGGGCAAGGACGGCCTGCCTACCGGCAATTTCCCGCCGACCGCCGCGCAGATAGAAACGGCGGCGAAAGCCATGGCCGCGCTGGCGCGGGGCCTGAACGCGCCTATAACGCCGGAATATTTTATGACCCACGCCGAGGCTGCCGACCTTGACGGCTACGGGCCGGCCGCCACCTTTGAGCGTTGGGACCTGTGGAAGCTGAGGGACTTTGACGGGATAGTGAGGGGCGGGGGAGAGGTTTTGCGGGGAAAGGCCAATTGGTACGGAAAGGGCGGCATATAAATAATCAGGTATAAAAGCGCGCCGCTGTCCGGGAAATCGCCCCGTTAACTATTGAGCTGAAGCGAAAACAACAAAAATGAAATGCCCCGGGCAGGGGCGGCGCGCAAAGTGCGGAACATGTCCGTGCTCAACCTATGGACAAAAACGGCAAAAAATTTGCCGCAAAGGAGATGAGAACCATTGACGCGTTACAAGCATCCACGCGGACGCGTGGTTTCTTCGCCAATGTTCGGAGCCTGCTGCTCGATTTGGGCAAAAAAACATGTTGTATTATTGCCGCTTTTTTTGCTTTTGTTTTGCTGGCCGCTTACTGGATTTGCAGCCGAACGCCAGTACCGGATAACCGAAACGGAGCTGGCGCGGTTAGAGCAGAACTTGACGCGGCAGGAGGCGGCGCTCTTAAAAGCCTTGAACTTGCTGGGAGAGCAGAGGACGGAATTGGCCGCGCTCAAAGCCGAGTTGCAGGCGGCCTTGATCGAACTCGAGCAATCGAAAGCGCAGATACAGAGCTTGAAGGAGAGCTTGAAAAGTGCCTTGTCCTCAATCGAGAGTGCCAATCAATCCTTGAAAGCGTACGAGAGAGAAATGAAAAGCCGCCTGCGGGCGGCTAAGTGGCAAAGAAACGCCTGGGCTGCCGGGGTTGTCTTTATGGGCGCCGCCTATATCGCAAAATGAAAGCGGGCTCTGCCCAAGCAGGGGTTTCCCGTTTCCCGCCGCAATGCCGCTTCCTGCCCCTGACAATGCGGGAAGGCAAGTCCCGCGTCGGCTGAAGCCAGGTTCAATGATCGCGAAAGTATTCCGGGGGCTGCGGCAGGATGGCGCGGCGGAACAAAATCGTGCGGACAATTCTTTCCGCCGCCAGCCCGTCGCCGTAAGGGTTGACGGCTTCCGCCATTTCTTTGTAGGCGCTTGGGTCGGCCAGCAGTTCATGGGCAAGGCGGCAAATAGTGTCGGTATGCGTACCGGCCAGCTTGACCGTGCCGGCCCGGAGCGCTTCCGGCCGCTCGGTGTTGCCGCGCAAAACCAATACCGGCTTGCCGAGGGCCGGCGCTTCTTCCTGCACGCCGCCGGAATCGCTCAAAAGCATATAAGATCTGTACATAAGGTTGACAAAAGGCCCGTAATCCAAAGGCTCGATAAGATGTACGCGCTTTTTCGCGCCCAGGATAGCCTGCGCCGGTTCCCGGACCGCGGGGTTTTTATGCAGGGGAAAAATTACTTCAATGTCGGGATGCCCGTCCACGATTTTGGCCAATGCCCGGTAGATGGCGAGCAATGGTTCGCCCAGGTTTTCGCGGCGGTGGGCGGTAACGAGGACGATCCGCGCTTTTTTCGTGACGCACTCGCGCAGCGCCGGGTGCTCAAACTCATAATCGTCGCGCACGGTGGCTTTCAAGGCGTCAATTACCGTATTGCCGGTGATAAAAATATTGCCGGCCGCTATGTTTTCTTTCAGGAGGTTTTCGCGGGCCGCGCTGGTGGGGGCAAAATGCAGATCGGCCAAGCTCCCGGTCAGGTGGCGGTTAATTTCTTCCGGGAAAGGCGAGTATTTGTTCCCGGTACGCAGCCCCGCTTCCACGTGGCCAACTTCTATCTGCCGGTAAAAAGCGGCCAGCGCGCCGATAAAGGTGGTAGTCGTGTCGCCGTGCACAAGCGCCAGGTCAGGCTTTATTTCCCCCAGGGCCTCACCAAGCCCTTGCAGGGCACGGATACTTATTTCAAAAAGCGTTTGGCGCTGGGTCATGATATTGAGGTCAAAATCGGGCCTTATTTGAAAAAGATCCAGTACATGGTCAAGCATTTCCCGGTGCTGGGCGGTTACAATGACAAAAGGATCGATGTATTCCGGATATTTTTTCATTGCCAGCACTACGGGCGCCATTTTGATCGCTTCCGGCCTTGTGCCGAAAATAGCCGCCAGTTTGATTTTGGGCAAAAAAAGCACCTCTTTTTATTGGTTTGGCATAGATGCCGGGTTAGGCCGTAAACACTGCCGTCCAACGCCCATCTTTTGGATAGTTTCCCGCCGCGCTTTGCGCTAAAGCCGCGCTTAACATAGGGATTCGCCTGCGTTTTGCGCCGCGCCTGACGAAAAATTCGCTCGAAATCTGAATGTTTCGGATAGCGTTGACGGATCCTATTTAGGGAACAGGTCCGGATATTTCGCCCGCGCCTTGTTTCTGGTCAACTGAAACATGGCGCGCTGTTCGACCGGGAAAGAATTTTCGTTGGCGGCGTGCTTTTCGGAAAAATAGCGCCAAAGCTGTTTGGCTAAATCCGGGTTGTCCTCAAGCAGGTCGTAATAGATCGGGAAAAGCTGCGCATAAGCGTCCGGGTAATAAGTGTTCCAATCGGCATCCTCGACAATGTCGTTCTCAATCGTGTGGACAAAAATCCGATCTTTTTTCCGGTACATCCGTTTCATTATGCCGCGCTTGATGCCGGCGCGGATGTTTTCGTAGGAAGGGCTCGGCGGCAGGCCCATCAGCTTGCGAAGCTCTATATAGGCCGATATGCCGCCGTAAGCCTCGCAATTGTCCATAAGATATTTCTGGTTGGTCGTGATGAGCGCGATGGTCAGGCCGTCCCCTTCCTGCAAAAGCGCAATGGTATAGGCCGTGTCTTCCACTTTTTGCCAATTATCGGACACTATGGACAGATCGCCCGTAGCTTTTGCATACCGCAGCAGAAGGTGAAGGAAAAGGCCGGAATAGCCGTCAATGGAATCATAGGCGTAACTTGGGGAGAGATCTTCCCCGTCCCTTTCATAAACATAGATGGTGGCGTTGATGTTGTAGCGGTCGGGATAGTTGAGGTTAGCGAAATACCATTCGATGAAAGCCCGCACCTTGTCCGCGTCGCGTCCATGTTCCAACGCGCTGAGGGCAAAAAGGCCGGTTATGTAAGGCTCGATTTGGCCGGCGTAAGAGAGCTCGCCGGCGTAAGAGCCAATGACGTCGTCAGCTGGGTGGGCGGCGGCGGACAGTCGGCCAAAAGCGGCCAGGCTAACTAAAAGGGATATTAATAATTTTTTCTTTTGCATCAGGGTTTTCCACCTTTACATAATAACATTTTTCGTCTTCGGAAACGGCAAGGCCGTCGCCTGGCGGCTTGCCGTATTTGGCTTTGGGCAGGGCGAGCACGATCCCCCGCAGCGCCTCCGGATTTTTCAAGTCAAGCGCCAGCCCTTCCGTGTTTTGGGTAAAGGTGTATTCCGTCTTTAAAAAGCGCAGCAAAAAATCGGCGTACCCGCTCATGGTCAGCGCCGCCACTTTTTCCGCGCCCGGCTCGCCCGCCAGAGATTCCATGAGGTTTTTCAGCGCCGTGGGGAAAGCGAACATGTTGTGTTCTCGTATCACCAGGGTCCTGACCGTCTTGTGGCGCGCAAGATAGGGCAATAGTTCATCTTGCAGCCAACGGTTGAGCGGTTCTTCAAAATAGTCGTTGTTGCTTCCGCTCACAAAATAAAGTTCCCACAAAGAACGGTAACGGTGGTAACTTAACTGCGGAAAGGCGATTGCCTTGCCGCTGATGCGGCGCCGGTTGACGAAAGTGCGGTTGGGCGCGGCGGAAAGCTCATAGGCGTATGAATAACCGGTCATGCCCAACTCCTCCAGCGCCCTGGTCATGGCCGGCTGCGGGTGCACTCCGGCCGGCGCGGAATACTCCGTAATTTTATAGCCGGTTATCTCCTCCAATATCTTATTGTTGGCGGCTATGTTTTCTTTTATTTCCAGCGCGCCGAACGCGGCGCTTTCCACTTTGGCGGCAAACCAGTTGTTGGCCATGCCGCCCAAAGACCCTATTCTGCCATAGCCTGACAATATCCTGACCTGTTCCCGCCCATGCCCGGCCGCGTCAAAGCCCAAACCATCGCCCGGCGCCTCCAGATAGTCCGCAGCGGCGATGTGAATGGAAACAGGGACCTTGTCGTTTAAAAAGCCGCGTTCTATGTGCGCTTGCAGATCTTCATCATCCATGCGCAGGGAAAAATGCAAATTGAGCACCAAGCCGCCGATGCCGTCCTCAACATTGATTAGGCGCGGCATGAAGGCGACGTCGAAAAGGAAGGCTCGCATGACCGAGCGGATGGTCATGTCGTCGGAGGTAGCTTTCAAATGGCCGAGCGGCAGGTTGACGTAAAGCACCTTGCCTTTTTTATAGTCGGAAAGGACAAGGACGGGCAATTTCTCCCCCGCGTCCGTAACCGCCCAGGCGCGGATGTCCCCCCTGACGGATTCCCTGATGATTTTGTTGTAAGCTACGCTGTATTTGGCTGCATCCCCGTTTAGGCCGTTCAAAGTAAAGTCCAGCATGTCCCGGCCGGGAGTGCATTGGAAAAAATCCCAATCGGCTTTGGCGGCAAATTGTATTTTGGCGGACACATAAGGATGCCTGCCCTTTATACTGGGCATGATGTAATTGAGCCCGGCAATGTCAGCCAGTTCCGCGCGTTCCCGAAACCTGCCCCGTGAATTCTTCGTCCCCACGTCGTATACTACGGCGACATTGCCGCCGGCGGCCAAATATTCGTCCACCCAGGCGGCAAAACCGCCGGGCGTCGCCTGCAGAATGCCATCGGGCAGAATGAGCGCCGGTATGCGGCCGGCGAGCTTGGAGGCGTCAAGGCGCACTATTTCGCCCGCTTCGATTTTGCGCAGGGCAACCCCTTCCTCTTCAAGCACGCTCGTGTAAGCTTCGGCGATGTAGGCGGCCGCTTCCAGATCTTTGGGGTTGTACAAAAGAAAGGCGGACATTTCCCTGTCTTGCGACCACAGCCATCTGGTGTAGGCAACCGGCCCGAAGTAAGCGGCGGCCGCCAATAGGAGCAAGCAGGGAAAAACGAGCAGTTTCTTCATCGGCGCATAGCGGCGATGGTTTCGTTACCAATACACGCTGTAAAACACATAGACATTGTTCCCTCTGTATTTGTTGCCGCCGCTGTCGCGCAGGTTAAAGCGTTGCAGGTGCAGGGATATTTTGCTGTCGGAATTCAGGCGGTAGTCGTATTTTACGCCGTAGGTAAATTTGTTGTGGTCGGGCAGGGCGGAGTAATTAGTAAGCGGATCGTACGGGATGCCCGTGCGTTTCATGTAGTCGGCGGTGATATGCAAAGTGCTTTTGGCGTTGAGTTTCCTGCTCCACATGGTACCGAAAAAATGCGCGTTGGAAGCACGGCCCGGAACAAAACCGGGGTCGCGGGAACTGGGCGCGCCGCTTCGCGAGAACCAGTAATAAAACATGAGGTCGTTTTTGCCGTCCAGCACGCGGTTGTAAAGCAAATGCGGCTCGATCTGGCTGCCCGAACGGTATTTTACCCCGTTGTCTTTCGCATGGGTGTAGCCTGTGAAATAAAGTTCGCCGACAAACTGGTCGGTTGCCCCGGCGTGCTTGTAGCGGCCCATGACGCCGAGGCCGTTGGCCGGATGGGTATAGCCGCCCGGGATGCTGCTGTCGTAGCGGTACCTGCCGTTGATGGAATAATTAAGCCCTAAGCTCCAAGTGTCTTCCGGTTTGACGCGCCAGCTGAGCAACACGCCGGGGGTGAAGTTCCAGCCTTCGCCGAAACGCGGCTTGCGCACAAGATCTTCGGGCATGACCGCGTTGGAGCCGTACAAAGTCCTTTTTCCCGTAGGCGTGTTTACCGCCAGGGTATAAACGGCCTCAAAATTTTTATATATTTTTTCGTAGGCGAAAGAAAGCGTAACGTCATCTAAGGTAGATACCTTGCCATTTGGCAGGTTGCTGTCGGAGCTTATATAGCCGCCGCTGACGCCGTAACTGAGAGCGCCGTCAACGTAGCCGTACTGCACCGGCAGATAGAGCTGGCGCCCTTTGTGCTGCCGGGAATCCTTCCAGCTGTAATATTCCATGTCGGCCATGGCATATTGCCAGCGGCGGTCGCCGATTTTAGCCGGGCGGCGCGCTTCATCCAGACGGGCGGCGGCCGCCGCCCGTTCGTTCTCGAGAAGTTCTATGTCCCTTTCCAGATCGGCGAGAACGATCCGCGCGTCTTCGTAAAGAGGGCCCGCATCGTTTAATTTGTCGCGCATGTCCGCATATTTTTCCAAGTCTGCCTGCGCTTCCGCCATGCGGATTTCGGCGTGGGCGTGCTCCATGGCGATTGCATCGCGGTTTTCTTCGGCGGCTTGCATTCTTTCTTCCGCCTTAGAAACTTTATAATCGTCCTCCGGCCGCCGGGACCTGCGCCCAAAATCCCGCATGGACTCCAAATGAGACCGGGCATCGGACACCCGCTCCTCTGCCTCGACCAGGCTGGCTTGCCAGGCGTCAGTTTCCGCCCTCGCCTCGTCGAAACGCCGCTGCGCGTCTGCCAGTTCCCGCTCAATTTCTTCTCTGCCCAAACTGACCGACGACATAGTGCCGCTTGCGGCGTCAAGGTTGGCGCGGGCAGCCGGCAAACGCCCCTTTAAATCGCGGATCTGCCGATCCATCTCTTTTATGGAATTTCTAAGCTCGTGGTCATATTTTTCCGTTGCCAGAAGGCTTTTCGCTTCCTCCCTTATCGCCTCCGCCGTGTCGCGCGCGGCTATCGGCGCATCAATCGCCGTAGCGGCGTAGACGGCGGAGAGGGCAGGCAAGGCGGACAAAAGGGCTGCCGGCAGAATCTTCTTGAACATGGCGCATCATCCTTTCCAGCTTTCTATTATACCCCATGAAAGATTATTTTAAAATAGCGTGTTCAATATAACGTACGCCCGCCTTTTTTTCCGTAAGAAGGTAGAACAGCTTTTCCGGCAGGGCGGCGCGGCCCATGCTTTCGGCGTGGGCCAGATTGAAATTATACCAAAATTCTTCCGCCAGTTCCGGATCGCCGTCCAGCAGGCCGTAAAAGACGGCATAAAGCTGCGCGAACGCGCCCGGGCAGTCCGCCCAGGGCGCCGCCTTCGTCCGCCCGTCCAGCACGCTTTGGGCGAAAGTATTTTCTTTCGGGTCATAAAGGGCCGCTATGGCGGCCGCCAGGCCTTCCAATACGATTGGCAAAAAAGGCGGGGTTTTGGCTTTCGCGTAAAGGAGCAGGCGCCCGTAGGCTTTAAGGCCTCCGTAGGCTTCGCAGTTGTCCGTGAGCCTTTTCAGGTCAATGGTGGGCAGGCTGCGCGTCAGGCCGTCTTTGTCAATCAGGACGACTATTGTATAAGCAATGTCATTGATTTTTTTGATGTTTTTGGCGATAAAAGCCTTGTCGCCGGTAATTTCGGCGTATCGGGCCAGAAGATAGAGAAACCGCCCGGCGTAAGCGTTTATGGACGAGTATTTTCTGGTGGCCTGTTCCTTCCCCCATTTGAACTCATAATCATAAATCGTGCCGGTAAAGCCGTGTTTGTCGGGATAATTGAGGTGGGAAAAATACCATTTGAGGAAAACCTTTACTTCTTTGAAATGGCGGCCGTTTTCCAATTCATTGAGGGCGAGGAGGGATACCGCGTGCGGCTCAAAGAAGTCCATGCGCGGCCATTCCTTGTCATAATAGCCCATCAGCGTTATGGCGGGGTGCCTGTCGTCCGCCCCTTCGGCCGCCGCCGGGAAAGGGAACAAAATAGCCGCCAGCAGCAGCGCCAGAAGGATCCGGCCTTTGGCCGCGTTTTTATTTTGCCGAAAACAAGCCGTGACGTTCATTTTGCTGCCATCGCGAAAAGCTTCTCCTTGCTGTCGTCGTTTATAGTTATATAGTAGTATTTTTCGTCTTCGGCGACCGATACGCCGGGTTCTGCCCGCGCTGCGCCTTCCCCGTCCTGCGCCGCGGATTCTTCCAGCCTTGGCGCGGGATCGGTTGCCGTTTCCGCAAAGCTTTCCCCGTCCGGCCCTTCTTCTTGGCCGTACGCTTCGACAAGCGGCTTGCCGTCAGGCCCTAAGCGATAATAGTGGCGGCCGCGCCACTGGTAGCTCCAGGAACTTCCCGGCCTCGGCCTTTGTTGGCGGGGGAGGGAAACATTTGGCCGCTGCTTCGGGTAACTATAGCTGTATTTGTTTTTGGGGACGGCAAAGGTTATCCCTCGCAGGCTTTCGGGATTGGCCAGGGAGATTTTCAACGCCGGGCCTTCAATGGCAAAACTATATTCGGTGTTGAGCATGCGCAAGAAGAAGCGGCTGTATTCGCTCATGCCGGAAAGCCTGAGCCTGCCTGCGGCCGCGCGGTCAATGGCATCCTGGGAAAAATCCGACATTAACTGGATATATTCATCCACTATGTCGACCGGATGCGAGTAAATAAGGCGCGCGCTCTTGTTTTTTTCCAAATAGTCGAGGAGATTGTGGTAAAAATAATTTATTTCCTCAAAAGGCAGTTCGTATTTATCATACATTTCCCATAAAGACGCCGCCCGGCCGAAAGGCATTATGGGGAAGGCGACCACGCGCGGGCTGATCATCTCATCGCCGAAAAAGGCCCGGTGCGGGGCGCTGCCCGTGTCGCCCGTGTAGTAGTAGGCAATGATGCCCAAGTCTTTTATTATGTTGGTCAAAAGCGGCTGCGGATGCACGCCGTTGGGCGCGGAATAGGAAGTAACCTTTTGCCCGGTAACCGCCTCAATGTCGTCGTTGTTGTCCTTGATATGTTTCTTTATAGCGTCTTTGCTCAATCGGCCGTCCATCAGGAGCAAAGAAAACCAATTGTGCGCCCAGCCGCCGTGCGAGCCGACTTCTCCCCGCTCCGCCATCTCTTCCGTCAGGGCGCGCCCCCTTTCCCGGACGAAGAAGCCGCCATCGTCCCCTTCCCAGTTCAAAAAATCGCCGGCGGTTATATGGTAGGTGGCTTGGAGTTCCTTGGCGAAAATCGGCGTGTCGAAAAGTTTGGGCAGGTTGTATATTTCCTGCCGGGAATCCACGTGCCAGTTGATCAAGAGCGTCCCCTTGCCGCCTTCCACGTTCATGATGTGCGGCATGCCCACGGCGTCAAACAAGAAGGCGCGCAGGGAGGCCCTGAGCGGCAGGTCGTCCCCTCTCGCCTTTGCCTGGCCAAGCGGCAGGTTGACGTACAGGACTTGCCCCTTGCCGTAGCCGGCAAGGACGATCGCCGGTATTTTTTGTTCGGTCCCGGTAATAAAAGCCTCGGCGTAAATGTCTTTGTCCGGTATTTGGCGCGTCCTTTCGTTCATATAGACAGGATACTCCAAAGCGCCGAAAAAATAACTGCTGAGAACCCGCCCTCCCAAAGTTTTCCCCAAAGGGATCTGAAAAGCGTCGCGCCGTTCGGCCGATGTAAAGACAATCTGTCCTTTTTCCAACAAATCGTACTCCAATTTATCGGTCAGAATGTAGTTTAAGCCGGTAATATCCGCGAAAACAGCCTTTTTTTCAAAAAATCCCCGGCCGTGCTTGGTGCCGGCATCATAGATTACGGCCACGTTGCCGCCTTCGTTCATGTATGTTTTTATCCACTCGATAAATTCCGAAGGCACAACCTGCATGATGCCGTCCGGGAAGATCAGCGCCGGCACGACGGCGGCCATGTTGCCCGGCTCCATGTTGAGCAAATCAAATACCTCGATAGCTTTATGCGGAACGCCTTCCTCCGCCAGCACGCTTTGGTATGCCTTTAAGATATACCCGTCTTTTTCCAGGCTCTCCTCGTTGTAAACAACGAGCGCGCGCAACGAATTGTCGGCGGCGATATCTTTCAGCTTATAGTAGTTGGGGACGGCGTACGCCAGAAGCGCTACAATGGATGCCAAAAGCAGGGCGCTCAAAAGTTTGGTCATAAGGCGCGCCCATCGCCTTCCGTGGTAACATAGCCATAAACGACGGCGCCTGAAGACAAAAACACCGCTTGGTTGCCGACGACCGACTTGACCTTTCCCGGACGCCCCACCTGCGATCCTTCGCCTATGCTGACGCTGCCTTGGGCGAATATGTCGCCCAATATTTTGCAAAAAACGCCTATGGCAATATCGCCTTCGGCGAAAACATTGCCGGTAATCAGCACATTGTCGTCAATATTGAGGTTGCCGTAAGTTTTGATATGCCCAAGGATACGGCTATTGGAGCCGACGCAAAGACTATTGGGGGTAATTACGCTGTAGTGGGTGTTGGTATAAGGCCAGATTTCCCCCACCTGCCGCTCCTTGGCATCGAGGGGGGGCGGGGGAAACACCCGCTCGTCCTCATCCCGGATGGCCGCCGTGAGCGCAAAGTTTTTTTTCCGGCTCGTCCCCGTTTGGACGGGCGCGCCGTAAAGGCGGCGGAACACACAGCCGGCGGCTATCAGGCATTTTTTGCCGCTGGTCAGGCTCACGCCCAGATTGCAGCCCCCGCCGGCCCTGATGTTGCCTTCGGCGTCCAGCCAGCGGCGCAAAACGGTGTTTCCCGCCAAAGAGACGTCGCCGTCGCAAACCAAAGCGCGCAGGTCGTTGTTTGGGCCGATGGCGGCATTGCCGCGAACATAGACTTCCTTCTCAAAGGCCACGCCTCTTTCCGTTACAAGGTCGCGCCGCGCGTAGGCAATGACATCCAGCGTCCGCTCCGGCGATATGACAGTATTTTCCAGCACGCATACCTTCTCCGGTTTGGAAAACTTCAATTCATACATGCCGGCCCGCAAATCTTCGTCGTTGAGGAAATTTTTAAAGAACCGCCGGAAAGATATGGCGAAATAGCGCGGATCCTTCAGGTAATCCATGTTGATGAAAAGCGGTATGGCGTCATTTCTCACGTGCATTTCGCGCCAGCCGCCGATAAACGGCCAGACGAAGGAGAATGCCAGGAAAAGTATGCAAAAAAACACAATCATGAAGATTTTTGCCCCTCAGTTTTGGCGCGAAAGCGCGCCGTTTTCTGCCAAGTCGTCCGGCGCAGGGTAATCCTGTCCAAAAGGGCGTCGGCAAAACCGCGCGAGGTGTACCACATATAAAAATAAAAATTAAAAAGCAGAAAAGGTATGAGCAGCGTGCGCTGTTTCATCCCGTCGAGCAGGCAGCCCGTGCCCACCTGATAAAAGGGCGCGAAATTGCCGAAAGTATTGTAAACGCCTATGAAGACCAAAAAGAAGACGCCGGCGAAGATTTCCATCTCGCCGAGAAAAAACAGCACCATGGAAACGGCCATGCACGAGAGCAGGATGAAAGGCACGACATAAACGCCCGCCAGGAGCAGGGCATCTATTTTTTCCCTGCTGCGAATATAGTCCGAACGCAATATCGGCAAGAGGTACTTAAACATGACGTCGTTGTGCCCGCGCGACCAGCGCCTTATTTGCCGGGCGCGCACCGCCCACGATTCGGGCGCTTCCTCATAACACTCGGCGCGGTTGGCGTAAGCTACCTTCCAGCCATTCAGGGTCAGCCGAAAGGTCAGCTCGGTGTCCTCGGCCAGCATCTTGACGTTAAAAGAGCCAAGATCAATCACCACCTGCCGCAAAAAGCCTCCCACCGTCCCGCCGTACTGCGGCACCAAGCGCATGTTCCAGCGCGCCTGCTGGTCCACTTGGTAGCCGCCGGAGCGCTCAAGATCCAAAAGCTGCGTCAAGAGGTTGACCCGGGTATTTACAGGAATGACGCGGCCCATGACCGCCCCGACCTCCGGGTCGTTGAAACATACGGCGATATTTTTGATGATCCCGCGCGGCGGCAGATAGTCGGCGTCGAAAATGATAATAATGTCGCCCCGCGCCACCTGCAGCGCCTCGTTCAAGGCGGCCGGCTTGCCCCGTTCGCCTTCGTAGCGGTGCAGCGGCTTGATGATGTCGGGATATTGCGCGGCGTATTCTTCCAGGATCTCTTTGGTTTTGTCCTCGGAAAAATCGTTTATCGGTATGACTTCAAACTTCGCAAAATCATAATCGACGAGCAGCATGCGCTCCAATACATCGCGGCAGACCGCTTCCTCGTTGTGCATAGGAATGAGGACGGTAACCGTGCGCAGGTCGGAATCGATAATGTCGTGGTAATAAATGCGTTGTTTGCCGAAAAGCCTGTTGATCGTGAAAACAAAGTGCCTAGCCGTGTATATCGCCAGCACTGCCACAGTAAACAGCATATAGCATTTCATTAATACTATTGCCATCTCCACAAGGAAAAGTCCTCCGCTAAATTTTTGGCGATTCTATTGACAAACAGCGTGTAAATGCCGACCGCGTAAATAAAGTCGATGAGCGGCCCTAACGCGAAAAACAAAAGCGCCATGTAAATCATGGATATTTTGGAAACGATCATGAGAAAGACAATATAGCGCACCAGACCGAACAGAAGGGAATATAAATAAATAAAAACCATTACCAGGGCTTTGAGGAAAATGCTGACAGGCATCGGCAAAACGGCCAGCCCCATAATAACGGGCATAAAAATCCAAATGCTGATTTCCTGCAGCATATAAAGCTGGGAATAATCGCCGCCGGTATAAGGGAAATAAGCGGGGAACAAAAGAAAGTACAACGACGATACGATGTGCACCGTGCAAAGGATAAGGCTGAAAATGAGAAAAGGCTTGAATTTTTCGATGTTGGGCAGTACCGCCAGAAGAAACAGGGTAACCACCGCGTTGCCGAGCGAAAAGAGATAGGATGGATAGCTCGCCGGCACCTGGACGTAAAAAAGAGGGCCGATTCCTTCAATGTACTTTCGCGACAGGACGCTGACCGAATCGGCGTAATAATAAGGGTCAAGGACGTTTTTGGCAATGACGCAGATCTTCTCGGTGATCTCGGGGTAAAAAAACAATGAAGAGAGAGAAAGGGGCAAAGCCAAAAGAGCAAAATGCAAAAGAAAGATTTTGGTCGAACCGGGCAGTTTGCGGTACGAACGGTGGTAGAGTATGACCAATTTACTATCTTTTGCGGTTTTATCTTTGCGCATGGAAAGACCAACTTTATAATTAATCAGCCAAAACAAAAACAGAAAAGAAAAACTGCCCGCCGAACAAGGCGCGAATTGCCGCCGGCGGGAGATTGCCGGCGGACGTATCGGCCTGCCGCGAGACAAACAGGGCGCGACTCTTAAAAATGCGCGACAACTAACTGTCTCCATTTTATTATATTATAATAAAACAGTCAATAAGGCCGCGCCGTTAGATGCAAAAATAATGCTTAATGTTAAATAATTTTGCAATGATGGGAAATTGCGCCACGATGCCGGCGCCATGCCAAAACGTCTCGAACGGCCCAGGCGCGCGGCAAATTGCAGTTATCTTGACGTTTGCGCTATTTAAATATACAATTGTTTCTATCAAACGGTTTGCCCCGCGGCGGGCGGCGGGGAATTTTGCGCGGGAGGACGGGGCATGCGCGATTACATCATCGTTGCGGAAAATTTAGCCTATAGCTATAAAACGGCCGGCGGCGTCCAAATTGACGCTTTAAGCGGCGTATCGCTCAAAATAGCGCGCGGCGAGTTCGTTGCGGTCGTCGGCGTGAACGGCTCGGGCAAATCCACGCTGGCCAAACATTTCAATGCGCTCATTCTTCCCCAGTCCGGCAAGTGCGCAGTGTGCGGCTACGATTGCGCGGACAGCCAAAATGCCCTGCTGATAAGGCAGAACGTCGGCATGGTTTTCCAAAATCCGGACAACCAGATAGTGGCGGCCATAGTGGAGGAAGATGTGGCTTTCGGACCGGAAAACATCGGGATGCCGCCGGAACTGATCCGCGAGCGCGTGCGCTTCGCCTTGGCGGCAGTGGGCATGGAAGGTTACCGCCGGCAAGCGCCGCACATGCTTTCCGGCGGACAGAAACAGCGGGTGGCCATAGCCGGCGTGCTGGCCCTTCAGCCATCCTGCATGGTGCTGGACGAGCCGACCGCCATGCTTGACCCTTTGGGGCGCCGGGAAGTATTGTCCGCCGTGCTGGAACTTAACCGGCAAAAAGGCATAACTATTGTCTATATTACGCACTTCATGCAGGAGGCGGCCATGGCCGACCGGATAATCGTCATGGACGGCGGGCGCGCGGCGCTGGAAGGCCGGCCCAAAGAGGTGTTTTGCCAGGCGGAAAAGCTCAAAACAATGGGGCTTGGCGTTCCGCTGCCCGCCGAAATAGCTTGGCGGCTGAGAAAAAAGGGCGTACTTTTGCCACCCGTGGTTACCGAAGAAGAATTGGCGGAGGCTCTATGCCGTTGAGTTTGGAGAATGTTTCTTACATATACATGAAAGGCACGCCTTATGAAAGGCAGGCGGTAGACAATGTCAGCCTGAAAATTCAAAAAGGCGAATTTGTCGCGCTTATCGGACATTCTGGTTCCGGCAAATCAACGCTGGCCCAACACATGGCCGGACTTTTGCCGCCGCTTGCCGGCAAGGTGCTGATCGACGGGAAGGATCCGTGCGCCAAAGGCAAGGAAGCCCTGATGGCGCGGCGCAAAGCCGGGCTGGTGTTTCAATACCCCGAACACCAATTGTTCGCGGAAACGGTATTTGACGACGTGGCTTTCGGCCCGCGCAACCTCGGCCTTGCGGAAACAGAGGTCAGGGAGCGGGTGGCTATGGCTTTGGATTTTGCGCAAATGCCGATAGAAGAATTCGGGGCCCGCTCGCCTTTTCAACTTTCCGGCGGGCAGATGCGCAAGGCGGCGATCGCCGGCGTGATTGCCATGCGCCCGGACTATCTTATCTTGGACGAGCCGACGGCCGGTTTTGATCCTTTGGCGCGCGGCCTGTTCTACGAGGAGTTGAAAACTCTTCACCAAAAAAGCGCCATGGCGGTGATCATGATCACGCACAGCATGGAGGAAGCCGTTGAACTGGCCGGGCGCCTTTTGGTCATGTCCGGCGGCAGGATAGTCATCGATGGTCAGCCGGGGCGGATATTCCGCGAGCAAAGGGGCGAAATTTTGGCCGCCGGCGTAACCGCGCCGGCTATAGTTTCCCTGGCCGACTGCCTGCGGGCGCGCGGGTTTGGCATCGGCAGCGATTGCCTGGACGCGGGCAGCTTGGTGGCGGAGATTTTGGCGGCCCTGCCGGGAAAGGGGCGCGGCGATGCTCGGTAACGTAACCATTGGCCAATACTTTCCCGGCGACACGCCTGTGCACAAATTGGACCCGCGCACCAAGATCGTACTGACCATCGTTGTCGTCGCGGCAACTTTTGCGGCGGCGGATTTTTTGGCTTACGGCCTGCTGGCCGCCTTTTTTGTCTTTGTTGCTGCTTTGGGGCGGCTAAGCTTTGTCCGGCTTTTGCGCTCGGTCAAACCGCTCTGGCCGATAATCCTGATCACATTTTTGGTACACGTTTTCAGCGGGCAAGGGGATGCCCTTTTTAGCCTGTTTATATTCAAAATAACCAAAGCCGGTTTGGCGCAGGGAATTTTAATGGGCCTTCGGCTGGTATTTTTAATCTTGTTTTCTTCGCTCATGACCATGACCACCTCCCCCCTCGAACTGACCGACGGCCTGGAAAGGCTGTTGCGCCCTTTCCGCAGGATCGGCGTGCCGGCGCACGAATTGGCCATGATGATGACCATAGCCTTGCGTTTCATTCCAACGCTCTTGCAGGAAACGGAAAGGATCATGATGGCGCAAAGCGCGCGCGGGGCTGATTTCAAAAGCGGCGGTTTGACGCGCAAGGCCAAAAACATGCTGACGTTGATCGTGCCGCTTTTTTTGAGCGCCTTCCGCCGGGCGGACGAACTGGCCACGGCGATGGAAGCGCGCTGTTATCACGGCGGCGAAGGGCGCACCCGGATGCATGAGCTGGCTTTGGAAAAAAGCGACGCTTTAGCCGCCGCCCTCGTCGGGTTTTTGGCAGTTGTCCTGGCCTTTGCCAGATGGTACGGATAAATGCGCAGGCTGAAACTCACCATCGCCTACGATGGCACGGGCTATCATGGCTTTCAGCGCCAGAAAAATCAACCGACGGTCCAGGCCGTATTGGAAGAGAGCCTCGCGCTCATCTTCGGCCAGCCGGTAACTTTCAATGCGGCGGGGCGCACGGACGCCGGAGTGCACGCGCTGGGGCAGGTGGTATCCTGTTCGACCGAAGGCCGCATCCCTACGGGAAACATTCTGCCGGCCGCCCGCTCCGTGCTGCCGGCGCAAGTTGCGGTCATAGGGGCGGCGGAGGTCGGGGAGGGCTTTCATGCCCGCCGCAGCGCCAAAGGCAAGCGATACATTTACAAAATAGCGGAGAAAGGCATCCCTGACCCGTTCCTGGCAAATTACGCCTGGCTTTTGGGCGAGAAATTAGACAGCGAAAAAATGAACCGCGCGGCCGAATGCCTGATCGGGCAACATGACTTTTCCAGTTTCCGCGCCGCCGGCGCAAATCCCGCCAGCCCGCTGCGCACAATATACGGCGCCGCATGGGAGCGCCGGGAAGGTTTGCTCGTCTTTGCCATAAGCGGCGACGGCTTTCTTTACCGCATGGTGCGCAACATTGTCGGCGCCTTGGCCGAAGTGGGGAGAGGGCAAAAAAGCGTGGAGGAGTTTGCCGGCGCCCTGGCCGCCCGCGACCGGCGGCAGGCGGGAAAAACCGCCCCGCCGCAAGGCTTGTACTTGGAACGGGTATTTTATTGACCGATGTTTTGCCAAAGATGAACAAAACCTGCTCAATTTTGATTTGCACATTCCGACAAGGATTGTTTTCGGGCGGAAAGCGCGGGGGAAAATCGGCAAAGCTTTAAAACCGTACGCCGGCAGGCGCTTTTGCATTGCGGCGGCAGTGCCCTTGGGGAATATAAAAACAAGCCGCCTGATCAAGCGGGGCGCGTTTATATTGCCGGAAACGCCAAAGTGGTTATGGGGCAAGCCGTTCTCTCCTGCGTTCATGAATATGAAAAATACAGCGAGCGCCGCAAGGGAGATCTCCCTTGCGGCGCTCGCTGTATTTATGAACCCATCAAGTTTTGAAGCGCAAGGATTTTGCATAGCGTTACGGCGGCCCATATAGGCCGAGAGAGACGAAGCGCGCCCATTTAGCAGTAGTTTTCCGAAATCGTCCGCAGGAAGCGCTTTTTTTCAAAAAGACGTTTTCAGGCGGGATTCCCGCGCATGCCGTTCTAGCGCCAACTGAATGAGCCGGTGGATCAGTTCGCCGTAGGCAAGGCCCTGTTCCCGCCACAGGCGCGGATACATGCTGATGTTGGTAAAGCCGGGGATGGTGTTGATCTCGTTGAGCAAAATCTTGTTTTCTTTGGTCAGGAAAAAGTCCACCCGCGCCATGCCTTCGCAGCAAACCACCCGGAAAGCTTGCAGCGCCAGGTCCCGCGCCTGTTCCGCGACGGCGGGGGGGAGGTCGGCCGGCACTTTCACCTCCGCGCCGTTTTTATCCAAATATTTTGCCCTGTAAGAATAAAAATCGGCGTGCAGCAATATTTCGCCGATGCCGGAAGCGATCGGCTCTTCGTTTCCCAAGACGGCGCACTCCAGTTCCCGCGCGCCCTGTATGGCTTCTTCGACGATGATTTTGTTGTCGAAGGCAAAAGCCTCGCTTGCCGCGGCGGCGAACGCGGCGGCGGACGCCGCCTTGCCGATGCCGACCGACGAACCGGCGTTCGCCGGCTTGACGAAGACAGGCGAACCCAGGAAGCGGGAAATCTGCGCAAAATCGAGTTCATTTTCCTGCCTTTTGTGAAAAACCAGAAAACGGGCCAGCGGCAAGCCGGCGTCCCGCCAGAGGCGCTTCATTACGTCTTTGTCCATGCCGACGGCCGAACCCAGCACCCCCGCGCCGACAAAAGGGATGCCGGCCAGCTTCAAAAGCCCCTGCACCGTCCCGTCCTCGCCGAAAGAGCCGTGCAACACGGGAAAAATAACGTCTATATTATTTTGGGGGCTGTAGTCGGCGACGCAAAAAAACTTCTCCCCCTGCCCCGCAGGATTGACCGCCAGATATTTGCCGCTCGGCTGCAGGGCTATATGTTCGGGATCGCCGCTATTTAGCAGAAAGCGGACCGCGTCGGCCAGGTAGTGCCAACCCCCGTCTTTGTCAATGCCGATAAGCGTGATGTCGTATCGGTCCCGGTCGATCGCCTCTACGATGTTTTTGGCCGATTGCAGCGAGACTTCATGCTCGGCCGATTTGCCCCCGAACAATATGCCGACGTTTATCTTTTTCATGCGGACAGCCCTTTCTTCATTTTTTGCCTATTATTATATCAGGCTTTTTAATAAGGCCATAGAGAACCTTCAATAGCGGCGAACCTTTGAGGACCCCGGCGGCGTCCGCGCTGAAAGGGGCAGGTTCCTTGCGCCATTCGGTTTTGTCCCGAGCCCAATTTAAGTTTTTTCGCGGCGGGGCGCGCGATGAAATCATAATTAACGCGCTCCATGCCTCTTTGCGGGGAAATTGTGAACAGGCTTTGCGGTTTCCGGGCGATGGCCGGCTTGATTTGAGCTTTTTATGTCGGATTGCCCGTTTGCGCGTGGAGATGGATGCGATCGCGCATGCCCTGCCGAAAAAATTCATGAAACCGGCCTTTTGCCCGCTCCATTGCAACAGCGGCCAAACATTGCGCATTTTGCATATGTTCGGTCAATTGGCTTTCACAAATGATAGTCGGCAAGCAGCGTTCAATTAGCGGGGGAAGATCCTTCCGAAGCCGTCTGCAGAAGCACTATGCCGCCGTCGTCCGCGCTTAGTTTGACGGCGTCTTTTTCTTTTATCTCGCCCGCGACTATTTTTTTGCTCAAGGCGGTTTCCACGCTCCGGGTAACCGCCCGTTTCAGGGGGCGAGCCCCGTATATTGGATCAAAGCCGCTTTTGGCCAGATATTCCGTCGCCGCCTCATCCCAGGACAGATGAATTTCCAACTGCCTTTCCAGCCGCGCGGACAGATTTTTCAGTATAAGCCCGGCGATTTGCCGCACCTCTCCGGCGCTTAACGGATTGAATACGATTATGTCGTCGACCCGGTTGATGAATTCCGGCCGGAAAAAAGCGCCCAGCCGCGCCAGCAATTTCTCTTTGCCGGTACTGCCTTTGTCTTTGAGTATTTCCTCCGAGCCGATGTTGCTGGTCATAATTACGACCGTGTTTTTAAAGTCCACCATCCTGCCTTTGCCATCGGTCAGCCGCCCATCGTCAAGCACTTGCAGCAGTACGTTGAATACGTCCGGGTGCGCTTTTTCTATTTCGTCCAGCAAAAGCACCGTATAAGGCCGGCGGCGCACCGCTTCGGTAAGCTGCCCGCCCTCGTCGTAGCCTACGTAACCGGGCGGGGCGCCGATCAGCCTGGCGACCGAGTGCTTTTCCATGTATTCGCTCATGTCGATGCGGATCATGCTGCGTTCGTCATCAAACAATATTTCGGCCAGGGCCTTGGCCAATTCTGTTTTGCCGACGCCGGTAGGCCCGAGAAAGATAAAAGAGCCTATGGGCTTCGTCGGGTCCTTGATGCCGGCCCGGGCGCGCATTACCGCTTCGCTGACCGCGCTCACGGCCTCGTCTTGGCCGACTACCCTCTCGTGCAGCGCGCTTTCCAACTTCAACAGTTTTTCCTTGTCGCCTTTTAACATTCTCTGCGCCGGTATGCCTGTCCAGTTGTGGATAACTTGGGCGATGTCGTCCTCGTCCACTTCCTCTTTGAGCAGCGGCGCGCCGTCGCCCGCCGCCATGTTCGCCTCCGCGTCCGCCAGCTCTTTTTTAAGGGCCGGCAGCCGGCCGTGTTTAAGTTCGGCCAATTTCGCAAGGTCAAGGCCGAAACCCCGTTCCCCCGCCTCGATCTGGTTTTTCATTTCTTCTATTTCGCGCTTTAGCTCGCGCACGCGCAAGATGCCTTTTTTCTGCGCCTGCCAGCGCTCGCCGAGCGCGACCGACTGGCTCCTGATAGTTTTCAGTTCTTCCTGGAGTTTTTGCCGGCGCTCGACGGAGGCGTCGTCGCTCTCCTTGCTCAGGGCCTGGTCCTCGATTTCCAGCTGCAATATGCGCCGCCGGGTTTCGTCAAGGGCGGCGGGCAAAGAGTCGATTTCCGTCCGCAAGCGGGCCGCCGCCTCGTCTACCAGGTCAATCGCTTTGTCCGGCAAAAACCTGTCGGCTATGTAACGATTGGAAAGCGTCGCCGCCGCGACCAACGCGGCGTCTTTGATTCTGACGCCGTGGTGCACTTCGTAGCGCTCCTTCAGGCCGCGCAGTATGGATATGGTGTCCTCCACGTCCGGCTCGCGCACCATGACCGGCTGGAAGCGCCTTTCCAGCGCGGCGTCCTTTTCTATGTACTTTCGGTATTCGTTGAGCGTTGTGGCTCCTATGCATTTTAATTCCCCGCGCGCCAGCATGGGCTTTAAGATGTTGCCCGCGTCCATGGCGCCTTCGGCCGCGCCCGCGCCCACGACCGTATGCACTTCGTCGATGAACATGATGATTTCGCCTTGCGCGTCCGCTACTATTTTCAAGACGGCTTTGAGCCGTTCTTCAAATTCGCCGCGGAATTTGGCCCCGGCGACCAGCGCCGCCAGATCCAGGGCGTACAAAGTCTTGCCTTTCAGTGTCTCCGGCACGTCGCCGGCCGCGATGCGGCGGGCCAGGCCTTCGGCGATGGCCGTTTTGCCGACGCCCGGCTCGCCGATGAGCACCGGGTTGTTTTTTTTGCGGCGCGAAAGTATCTCAATCACGCGGCGGATTTCCTCGTCCCGGCCGATAACCGGGTCGAGTTTCCCCTCCCGCGCTTTCGCGCTGAGGTTTTGCCCGTATTTTTCCAGCGTCTGCCGGGATGAGTCGTCCGCGCCCGTTTGCGCCGAGTAGGCGGCCATGAATTTCTCGATGTTCTTTCTGGTCAAGCCATAACGGCGGCAAAGCTCCACTACGTCCGTTTCGCCGTCGCCGGCCAGCGCCCAGAGTATATGGCAGGGTTCGATAAGGGCGGAGCGGCTTTTTTCGGCGAAATCCCCGGCCAGCATCATCACGCGGCTGACCGCCGTATTCATGCGCAAAGCGCCCTCGGCGCCCCTGACCCGCGGCAGCCGCTCAAGCAGTCCGTCCGCCTCTTTTTGGCAGGCGGCTTTGTCCATTTTGAGCTCTTGCAGCAGCCAGCCCAAAAAACCGTCGGCTTCCGCCAGCGCGGCCAAAATATGCGCGCCGGTAAATTCTTGGTGATAGTTGAGCAGGGCGCGCTTTTGCGCCAATTCCATTATTTTGTTCGTGTTTTCACTATATTTTTCCGGGTTCATCATTCAAGCATCCCCTTGTCGAATATTTTTTCGCCCCGCAGGGTTTTTCATTTGCCTGTAGAATTGTTCCTATATGACAATT
The DNA here is from genome assembly GCA_031290885.1 of Acidaminococcales bacterium. Classification (NCBI taxonomy): domain Bacteria; kingdom Bacillati; phylum Bacillota; class Negativicutes; order Acidaminococcales; species Acidaminococcales bacterium. Next base: position 37,881 of record JAISLQ010000012.1, on the reverse strand, counting down.
TGCGGAGGCCGTTTACGCCATGCATAGCAGCAGCGTCATCATTTACCGGCTTTTTGACATAGCCGACGAAATAGACCTTGATCATGTCCAGGCCCTGTGGGCCGCCCGGAACAAGATCGCTTCCCGGCTGCGGCTGGAAAGGGTTTCCCCCAAGGCCATCGCCTTCAAAGACCCGCCGGTTTCCGTGGAACTGGGTTCGCACGAGATCATGCTCGGCGGGAGGCCTCGCTTGGCGGAGATACGCGCCCGCATATACGACATCGGCGTCATCAGCATAATCGTCCGCGTCGATCTGCCGGGAGAGGCGACATACGACGATTTTCTGGATTTGGCGATCGCCAGCGAAAACATCCCCGAGGACAAAATACACGAATTGGCCAAATCGGTCGCCGACACCATCGCGCACGCGCTCATCAAGCCGCGCGAGCCGGAGTTTGAGGAAGACCTCGTCGTTTATTACTTGTACGAGTGCAGGAAAGACTGGGACATAGTGCAACTGCTTTTGAAAGACCGGGTGCCCGCCAGCAAGCAGACAAGGGAGGAGACGCTCGCCAACTGCCTGTCTTACGCCGAGGACGTCGCCTATTTCACGTGGGACGCGGCTTTGGTTTGCGACCCTTCGGGCAGCATGGACATACCCGACCTCTTGGAGTTCGCCAACGCGCAATTTCTGGAACTGCGCTATTATGACGACTTGCTGGAAAAAGAAATAGGCACAATGTATACGGAATTGGAAAAAATGACGTCCATACCGGATCGGCAGCGCCTGCGCAACTACCGGCGCATCCGCAGCCGGCTGATGGAATTGGTGGCGGATGTGGCCGGCCTCACCGACCGCATCAACAATTCCCTGCGCGTTACCGAAGACGTTTTTTACGCGCGCGTCTATTCCCTTTACATACGGCTCCTGCGCGCCGACTCCTGGCGCCAGAGCATTGATTCCAACATCTCCGTCATTCAGCGCACTTATAACATGCTCAACGAGGAAGCGCTGACCCGCCGCTCGGAGTTCCTGGAAATGGCCGCCGTCGCCTTGCTGTCTTTGATCGCCTTGCTGAATGTTTACGCCGTGTTTCTGCGGTAACGTGTTTTGCTCTTTTGCCTTTTTGACCTTTTGACTATATTGTACACCCGCAAGGGCTGTTTGGCAAGAGTTTATTTTCATGCCGAACTTATGCCGCGCGCATGGAAAAAGCGCCGCCTGAAGCCATGATTTTCCCCAAACCCGGGGCGGCCCCTTAGTTTTGGAGCGGGTTCGCGTTGACCGGAGGGCGGTTTCGCCCCCCCCGAAAGTTTCGCGCAGCGGCCGTTCAGCAAACCCGGCCGGCCGCCGCAGTTTTAACGGATGCAAAGTGTTTGCCGCTTTGCGGGGCCTTTTGCAAGGCAAAGGAAGGTTGCCGCGAAATATTATATGTCAATAATGGGAGCGTTCATAACAAAGGAGTGATTTGCCGTGAAAAAGAAAATTGCCGCCGCCGGCATTTGCTTGCTGGCGTTTTTGCCCGGCTTGGCGGCTGCGGGGCCGGCAACTGCCGCCAAGCCGGCGCCGCCGACTGTCGGGTTTGCGGCTATGGCGGCCGGCATTGAAAAAAACTGCGATGCGTTGCTGGAGTTGGAGCTAACCCTGCGCGGCGGCAAGCTTGCTTACAAAGCCGACATGGTGGCCGGCGGGAAAAAAGTGGTTGCGTATTTTGACGCCGCCGACGGAAAGGAAATCGGGCGCGAATATGCCAGGGAGCTTGACGGGGAAGAGGCGCGCGTTTATTATGGCTACGGCGCGGCGGCGCCGTTGAGCGCTCCGCGGGGGGAAACGGCGGCGGACGCGGCCGCGCGGGCGCAGGCCAGTTACCTGTCCGAAGCGAAGGTTTCTTATGAAAAAGCGCGGGAAATAGCGCTGGACAAGACGGGCGGCGGCGCCGTTGAAGAGATTGAACTTGATTATGAGCGCGGCCTTTTGGTTTACGAGATAGAAATAAGGCGCGGCGGCGTTGAATATGAAGTGTGCGTGAACGCCGTGACCGGAGATGTAGCCGGCTTTTGGCCCGGCCGCACGAGCGGGCAGGGGCCGCCGCGGTACGAAAAAGGAGTGCCGGGCACGGACGCGGCCCATGAAAAAGCGGGGAAAATCACCATCATAAACTATGAGAAAGCGGCGGAAATCGCCGTTGCCCGGATCGGCGGCGGTTACGTGAAAAAGATGGAGCTTGAGCTCTATGCGAGGCGGCTGGTTTACAAAGTCGAAGTCCAATACGAAGGTTTGGAATATGACGTCTTGATTGACGCGGCGACGGGCGAGGCGCTCGGGTACGCGGCGGACGATTGAGCGCCGAGCCGTCCTTATTTCGGCGAACATGGACCATTAATCCCTGATTGGGAAAGCCCGCCCTCGAGGGCGGGCGGCAAATTTCCGGCTCTTGCGAGGGCGCCGGCGGCGCGTTTGCGCCTTTGGCGGCAAAAGCCGATAGCGCTGCGCCTTGAGGGAATCTCTCGCGGCAGCGTCCGCAAGCGCTTGCCGGAAGGCCCCCCGCGCAGCCGAAAAACCCCCGTAAAATTTTAAGCAAAATTTTCCTCGCCGCGCCGAAAAGCGTGGCAGCGCTAACTGTGGGCATCGATGCGCTGATATGTCGCAATTAATTTAATTTATGGAGGGTTTATCTTGAAATTTCATTTCAGCCTGTACAAAAAAATTATCCTGACAAACTTGTTATGCTATTTAGCCATATCTTTCGCGTTGATAAACGCTTACTCGTATTCGGCCGACAAGGCCATAAGCATTTTCAGCGGGGTAGTGAACCGCAGCGCCCCTTTGGTATTCGAGTCCAAAGACCTGCGGCAGGAGTTGCGCGAGCAGGACATGCTGCTGGCAAGGTACGCTTTGTATAAAAATCCTGATTTTATAAAAGCCTATGAAGAGTCGGTGGGAAAAAGCGAAAAACTCATGGCTTCCTTGTCCAAACGGCTGATCACGCCGGAAGGCAAGCAAATGTGCATTGACTTGGAAAAGCAGCTCAAGGCTTATCGCAGCCTGCATGGCGAATATATACGGGCGGCCGGCAGCGGCGCGGGCATACCGCCCGCGTTGCGCCAGCAGATGCTCGCGGCGTACGCCGCGACGGAAAAACAGGTCGAGGATTACGCGCAGTTTTTGCTTGACCGCATGGCTCTGCGTACCCGCCAGGCCAATGAAAATACCAACCAGGCGCTTAATTACATAATGTTTGACATGATTTTGGTAATACTGCTGGCCCTTATAATTACCGCCGTTTTTGTAAAAAGGCTCACGCGGCCTATCGGCCAGGCGGTAAGCATCGCCGATACCATAGCGCACAACGACCTTACCGGCTATACGATAAAATATGCCGGAAACGATGAAATGGGCGATCTGGCCCGGTCGTTTGAAAACATGGTGAAAAACCTGCGCGGGACAATAACCGACTTCATGGAGTTAGCGGGCAACCTCGCCGAGTCTTGCCGGGAAGTGGACGCCAATGCCGGGCACGCGGCCGAGTCCGCGCACAACATAGCGTCCCTGGCGGACAATATGGCGCAAATGCAAGCAAAAGAAGCCGCGCTTTACGATCAAGCGACGGCCGAGGCAACGAATATGAATTCGGCTATTTCCTCGATAATGGCGACCATAGACAATATTGGAAACATATCGACAGAGAGCGATCAGGCGGCCGCTTCCGGGCGCGGGGCTCTGGATGAGGCGGAAAAGCAGATGCGGCAGATAAATCTGGCCATGGAAAAATCCTCGGACCGCGTCAGCGTGCTTGACGGCAGTTCCAAAAAAGTCGGCGACATCATAAACGTCATCAGCAGCATCGCGAACCAGACCAATCTTTTGGCGCTCAACGCGGCGATTGAGGCCGCGCGGGCGGGCGAGCACGGGCGAGGGTTCGCCGTTGTCGCCGAAGAAGTGCGGAAACTGGCCGAACAGGTGTCGTCCGCCACGCAGGAAACATCCGACATTATCAACCAAATCCAGGCCGAAACGCAAAACGCCATAAACGCGATGGCAAGCGGTTCCGACGAGGTAGCCAAAGGCAACGTCGTGATCGCCAACACCAAGGATCGTTTCGTCAATATAGCAAAGTTAGTCGGGACACTCAAACAGGAAATAGCGCAAGTCAAACAAAAAGCGGGGCAATTGACCGAAAACAACAAGCGCGTGTTAAGCGAAATAGACCTTTTGAAGGAGTTGTCCGGCAAAAACGTCGGCGGCACGAACGACATCAGCGCACTCACGGAAGAGCAATCGGCCAATATGGAGGAGATTTCCACTACCATCAGGCAACTGGCGGATTTGGCCGAAGCAATGCGGGTTGCCGTGCAAAAATTTAAAATGGCTTGACGATTGCGCCCCGTGTTCCCCGGTTGAAACGCGAACAAGATTCGCGGGCTGATTTGCCGCCCTTGTGGTATAATACTTAAAAAGCGGCGTATTTTTGGCAGGCGAAAGCTGCGGGCAGGATTATTGAATGTTGCTGGGGAAGATCATATACTTGTGCCTTGCGGCGGCGGCGTTTTTTTTGCCGCTTCTGCCGGGGGCGGCCGTCCGCGCCTTGGCCGCCGCCGGCATTTTTGCGGCGGCGGACAGCGTCGCCGCCGGCCGGCTCAAACTGGCCGTGCCCCGCCAGTTTTGGCTGTTGGTTTTGTTTTTCGCCCTAGCGGCCGCTTCCTTGCCCAATTCGCCCCGCTACGCCGAGAGCTTGTACAACTTTGAGGCACTGGCCACGCAGTATTTTTTCATTTATTGGCTGGCCATTTCTTATGTCAGGACGCGCCGGGAGCTTTACGGCCTGTTTCTCGCCTTGGGGGCGGCGGCCTTTTTGACGGCCTCTTACGGAATATATCAATATTTCGGCGGCGGAGCCGCCGCCGCCGAATGGGTGGACGCGGCTTATTTCCCGGACATCAGGGCGCGGGCGTTTTCCACCTTGGCCAACCCCAATATCCTGGCGTCTTTTCTCGTTACGGCAATGGCTTTGTGCATAGGATGGGTTTTCGCCGACGCGCGGCTGCCCGCAAGGGCCGGAGCGGCGCTTGTGCTGCTGACGAGTTTTGCTTGCCTCGTCCTCACCTTTTCCCGCGGGGCTTGGCTTAGCGCGGCGGCGATGCTGATTGCGGCGGCCGCCTTTGAGCGCAGGTTGCTCTATATTGTTTTGCCGGCGGCGCTCGCGCCGCTTGTTTTCCTGCCTAACGCGGTTGCCGAGCGGTTCGTTTCCGCTTTTCAGGGCGCCGACACATCCTCGCTCCTGCGGTTCGCTTTATGGGAAAGCACGGCCGCCATGGTTCGCGACCATCCTTTTACGGGCATCGGCTGGGGCGCTTACAGATTTGTTTATCCCAAATACGATTTTTATATCAAAAACCACGATACCATCATCTACCACGCGCACAACATGTATTTGCACATAGCTGCGGAAATCGGCCTTTTGGGGCTGGCGGTTTTTTTGCTCTTGCTGTTTTGGCATTTTTATCTGGCCCTGCGCGTTTGGAAAACGGCCGCTTCGGCCGGGGAAAAAGCTTGCGCGCTCGGCCTTTGCGCGATGTTTTTTGCGACGCTCCTCGGCGGCTTTGCCGACCATACGCTGTTTAACAGGGAAATTTCTTCGCTTTTTTGGCTTTTGAGCGCGGCATCTTTTGCCTTGTGGCGGCAGGCCGGCCAAAGCGGGGTTTTAATAGAACAAAGAAGATGGGGGAGGTAGCATATTTTGCTTAAACTGAGCGAGGTGCGGAAAATTCTGGGCGCGCGGGTTTTGTGCTGTGAGGAGATCCTTGACGATGTGGAAGTAAAAAACGCCTGCGGGGCGGATCTTTTGAGCGACGTTCTGGCCTTTACCAAAGAGCATACGCTGCTTTTGACCGGCATGACCAACCTGCAGGTGATACGGACGGTGGAGATAAGCGATCTTACCGGGGTGGTGTTTGTGCGCGGCAAGATACCGCGGGAGGACGTGCTGAGGGCGGCCGCGGAAAAAAACATACCGGTGCTTTTGACCGACCACACCATGTACGAGGCCTGCGGCCGCCTGTACCAAAACGGGCTGCCCGGCTGTTCGAGGTCCGAGGGAGCGCTTTTAAATGTCTGAGCCTTTTATGGATTTGAGCTTTGAACTTTTGGCCGGCGACTTTGAGCGCGCCGGCGAGGCTTCCAGCAAAATCAAGAAAACCTTGCAGCAGATAGGGGTGTCCGCCGACATTGTGCGCCGCGTGGCGATCGGGACCTATGAAGGCGAAATGAACGTCATCATCCATTCTTACGGCGGGACGGCGAAGGCGCACATTTATCCTGAATATACCGTCATTGTCCTCGAAGATGCCGGGCCGGGGATCGCCGATATAGAGCTGGCGGTGCAGGAGGGTTATTCCACCGCGCCGGATTATGTGCGCGACTTGGGGTTCGGCGCGGGCATGGGGCTGCCCAACATGAAAAGCTGTTCCGATTGCTTTGAGATAGCGTCAAAGTCCGGCGCGGGCACGAAGATAACAATGCGTTTCGCGCATAAAAAAGCCTGAAACTGTGTGGTGAGGCCGAGGTGCAAGACAATTATTTCCATTCCGTGAAATTTGACAAAGAGCAATGCAGGGGCTGCGTAACCTGCATAAAGTTTTGCCCGACGGAAGCCATACGCATCCGGGGCGGCAAGGCGCGGATCATTCAGTCGCGCTGCATAGACTGCGGGGAATGTATCAGGCGCTGCCCCCACCACGCCAAGCGGGCGGACACGGATACGCTTGCCGACGTCGGCAAGTTCAATTTTAACGTCGCCCTGCCGGCGCCGGCCCTTTATTCGCAATTTGCGCCCGCGGTTTCGCGCGAGAAGATATTCGCCGCGCTGCACCGGCTGGGGTTTGACGCCGTTTACGAAGTGGCCTTGGCGGCGGAATGCGTTACCCTTGAAATCGAGTCTTATATGAAAAGAAGGGCCGGCTTGAAAACCCCGATGATTTCTTCCGCCTGCCCGGCGATCATCCGGCTGATCCAAGTGAGGTTCCCTTCGCTCATCGGGCACATCATACCCATATTGCCGCCGGTGGAGGTGGCGGCGACCGAAGCGCGCCGGGAATTTACGCGCGCGACCGGGCTGGCCGCGGAGACGATCGGCGTTTGGTTTTTGACCCCTTGCCCGGCGAAAGCCACCAACATCCGCCAGCCGGTCGACGTTACCGCGACCGACCTTAGCGGCGCAATCGGCATATCTTCTTTTTACGGCGAAATGAAGAAAATCATCGGCGCCATATCGGAAAGCGACATAGCAAAGGCCCGCGCCAGTTCCTATGGCATAGGCTGGGGCTACGCCGGGGGCGAGATCAGGGCGACCGGTTTGGTAAATTCGCTGATTGTCCACGGCGTGAAGGAAGTCGCCGACGTCCTGGAGCAGATTGAGATGAACAAAATGGACGACGTGGATTATGTGGAATGCCTGGCTTGCCCGGGCGGGTGCATCGGCGGCGCGCTTTTGCCGGAGAACAGGTTTGTCGCCGAGAAAAACCTGAAACTAAGGGTGCGGCGGCTGCGCGACCGTGAACCGGCCGGGCGGCGGCAAACCATATTGGGCGGCCGGGAAATCGCGCAGGGAAATTCTGCTTTTCGGCATAAAACTATCCAGCCGCGGCCGATCATGAAACTTGACGACAACATAGTCATCGCCATGAAAAAAGTTGGGCAGATAAAGCAAATACTGGCCGAGCTGCCGGGGATTGACTGCGGCGCTTGCGGCTCGCCCACCTGCGCCAGCCTGGCGGAGGACATAGTGCAAGGGCTGGCCGCCGAAACCGACTGCGTGTTCAAATTGCGCCAGGTGGTGAACGCGCTGGAGGAAGAAATGAGCAAGCCGCCAAAAAACGCGCGTGGCGAGACTGGAACCGAGGAGTAGGTTAAAAATGAAAATCGGCGAATTGATCGAAAAACTTGGGCTGGAGATAAAAACCGACGCCGGCGGACTGGAGCGGGAGGCGGACAACTGTTATGTGTCCGACCTTTTGAGCAACGTCATGGGGCAGGCGTCGCCGGGCGCCGTGTGGATAACGATGCAGGGGCATCAAAACGTCGCCGCCGTAGCTTCGCTCTTGTCGCTTGGCGCGGTTATCGTGGCCGGCGGGGCGGCCGTAGAGGAAGAGACGCTGAAAAAGGCCCGGGAGAACGACATTACCATCTTGGCCACGGCGGCGCCGGTGTTTGAGGTCGCGGGCAGGCTTTACGCCGAAGGGCTAAGGGGCGCGGCCAGGAATGTTTAAATGGGTGGCCGACCTGCACATACACACCCTTTTGTCCCCCTGCGCCGCCGTGGAAATGACGCCGCGCCATATAGTGCGGCAAGCGGCGGCAAACGGCGTGAACCTTATTGCCATAACTGACCACAATGTTTGCGCCAATGCCCTCCCCGCCGTGCGCTTGGGGCAGGAACACGGCGTCGCCGTGTGGCCGGGCATGGAGGTGGAGACGCGCGAAGGGGGCCATATAGTCGCCCTTTTCGACAGTTTGAAAAAAACGCTGGCTTTTCAAGAGTTGTTGGACAAGAACATGAACGGGTTGCAGAACCGTCCGGAAAAATTCGGCGGGCAGTTTGTGGTGGATGAAAACGACGAATTTGTCCGCGAAGAAGAAAGGATGCTGCTGTCCGCCGTCAACCTGACCGCCGGCGCGGTCGTCGCCGGCGTTGGCCGGCTGGGCGGCGTATGCGTGGCGGCCCATATCGACCGGCCGTCCTACAGCCTGCTGACTTATTTTGGCTTTGTCCCGGCCGATCTTGGCCTGGCGGCGGTTGAACTGTCCGGCGCCGGGTTGCGGGCGGGCCGGAAGCAAAAGTATGCTCCGCTCGCCGGCGGCCTGCCTTGCGTTACTAATTCCGACGCCCACGTTATGGACGACTTTCTGTCAGGGCCGAAAAACCATATATACATGGAGGCGCCGGTCATCGGCGAATTTAAGCTGGCGCTGGCGGCGGCCGGGGGCAGGTCGCTCGAAGCGGGCAAATTTTTGTGAGCGGCGGCGGCATATGCGTTATAATATATAGAAGCAGCAAAAAGACAAGGGGGAAGAAACATGGGCCAGGGGAACGGCCGCGATGGCGGCGACGACAAAATATCCGAGCAATTGCGGGACATTTTTGACAAATACCGCGGACAGCAAGGCACGTTGATCCCTATCTTGCAGGAAGCCCAAAACCGGTACGGCTATCTATCGCGCGAAGTAATTGGCGAGATAGCGAGGGCCACGGGCAATCCTGTCAGCAGGATATACGGCATTGTAACCTTTTATTCGCAGTTTCACCTGAAACCGCGCGGGCGCAACATCATAAAGGTTTGCCAGGGGACGGCCTGCCATGTGCGCGGCGGCAAGAAAATATTGAACTTTATCGAGGACAAAATCGGCATAAAACCGGGGAACACCACCGCCGACCTTCGCTACACGCTGGAGACGGTCGCCTGCATAGGGGCCTGCGGGCTCGCGCCTGTGCTTATGGTCAACGACGACACTCACGGCCGGCTGACGACCGACCTTTTGCCGTGGATACTCGACCGGTACAAATAACATGCGCGACTTGTCGCTTCACGTACTCGACTTGGTGCAAAACGCCGTGGCGGCGGGGGCCAAGAACATTTCCCTTTTGATTGGGGAAGACGGGGAAAAGGATTTATTGTCCATTGAGGTTTCCGACGACGGCAAAGGCATGGCGCCTGATTTCGCCGCCTGCGCCAAAGACCCTTTCGCCACCACCAGAACGTCCAGGAAGGTCGGCCTGGGCCTGCCGCTCATGGACATGACGGCCAAAAGGGCGGGCGGGCGGCTGGACATAGATTCCCGGCCCGGCGAAGGGACGAAGATAACGGCGGTTTACCGGCTGAGCCACATCGACCGGCCGCCGCTCGGCGACATAGCGGCGACGGTCAAAATAATAGCGGCCGGATGCCAGGGGATATTTTTTCGCTATGAACACCGAAAGGGCCATAACGCCTTTGTGCTGGACACTAAGGCCATGAGGGAAATATTGGGGGGAGAAGTTGATTTCGGCGAAAGCGCCGTAATGGAATGGCTGGACGGGTTTTTGCGGGAAGGGCTGCTTGCCCTTGACAAGACGGAGGGATAAAGATGAAGTCGCTGGAAGAGTTGAAAAAACTGAGGGAAAAATTGCAGTCCGACACCAAATTGCGCGCGGCGGACGGCATAAAGGTAATCGTTGGCATGGGTACGTGCGGGATCGCCGCCGGCGCGCGGGAAGTAATGGCGGCGCTGATGGACGAAGTAAAAAAAAGGGGCGTTGCCGGCGTTGCATTTCAGCAGACCGGCTGCATAGGCATGTGCGACAAAGAAGTGCTGGTGGACATCATTTCGCCGGGCGGGCCGCGCATAACTTACGGCAATGTCCGGCCGTCCGACGCGGGCAGACTGGTCGCCGAGCACGTGGTCAACGGGCAAATAGTAAAAGATTTGGTCGTGGCCAAATCAGTATGACAGCAAAGGTTGGGGGGTAGCGTTTATGCAATTTATAAGATCGCACGTGCTTGTCTGCGGGGGCACTGGCTGCATGTCGTCAGGCTCGCGGCAGGTGCAGGCGAACCTTGAGGGCGAGATAGCCAGGCGCGGCCTTGGCGGCGAGGTGAGGGTCGTGCAGACGGGCTGCCATGGGTTTTGCGAAATGGGGCCTTTGGTGATAATTTATCCCGAAGGGGTGTTTTATGTTTCGGTCAAAGCCGAGGACGTGCCGGAAATCGTGGAAAACCACCTTTACAAAGGGCGCATAGTCGAACGGCTGCTTTATCGCGAGCCTTTGAGCCAGGAACGGATACCAAGCTATGACGAAATAAATTTTTACAAAAAGCAGCGCCGCGTCATATTGAAAAATTGCGGGCGCATCAACCCCGACGACATCAATGAGTACATAGCGGCGGGCGGCTATGAGGCGCTGGGCAAGGCGCTTACCCTGATGACGCCGGCGGCGGTCGTGGAAGAGGTAAAAAAATCCGGTTTGCGCGGGCGCGGCGGCGCCGGGTTCCCTACCGGCATGAAATGGCAGTTTGCCCGGCAGTCGCCGGGGGAGAAAAAATACATCGTTTGCAACGCCGACGAAGGCGATCCGGGCGCGTTCATGGACCGCAGCGTACTGGAAGGCGACCCGCACAGGATAATTGAGGGCATGGCCGTCTGCGGGTACGCCATAGGCGCGGACGAGGGCTATATTTATGTCAGGGCCGAATACCCGCTGGCGATCAAGCGGTTGCGCACGGCCATTGCCCAGGCCGAGGAAATGGGCTTTTTGGGCAAAGACATTTTCGGGAGCGGCTTTGCCTTTTCCCTGCACATAAAGGAAGGCGCCGGGGCTTTCGTTTGCGGCGAGGAGACGGCGCTTTTGCAGTCCATTGAAGGAAAGCGCGGCATGCCGCGCCCGCGCCCGCCCTTTCCTGCCGTGTCGGGGCTGTGGGGAAAGCCCACCAACATAAACAACGTCGAGACATTCGCGAACATTCTGCCCATCATTGTGGACGGCGGGGAAAAATACGCCGAGATCGGCACGGAGAAATCCAAAGGCACCAAAATATTCGCCCTGACCGGCAAGATAAACAATACCGGGCTGGCGGAAGTGCCCATGGGCATTGCCATGCGCGAGATTATCTACGACATAGGCGGCGGCATAGTCGGCGGCAAGAAATTCAAGGCGGTGCAGATCGGCGGGCCCTCCGGCGGCTGCCTGCCGGAGGAGATGCTCGATCTTACGATAGATTACGATTCCCTGACGGCGGCGGGGGCGATGATGGGTTCGGGCGGCCTGGTCGTCATGGACGAGACCACTTGCATGGTGGACGTCGCCAAGTTTTTTCTTACCTTTACCCAGTCCGAATCCTGCGGCAAATGTACGCCCTGCCGCGAGGGGACCAAAAGGATGCTGGAAATACTTACCCGCATAACGGACGGCGAAGGCCGCGACGGGGACATAGCCCTGCTGGAGGATCTGGCCCGCGGCATAAAGCAGACCGCCCTTTGCGGGCTGGGGCAGACCGCGCCCAATCCAGTGCTGAGCACGCTCAAATATTTCCGGCATGAATACGAAGCGCACATAAAGGACCATGTCTGCCCGGCCGGGGCCTGCGCCAACCTGACGGGATACACGATAACCGACGGCTGCCGCGGCTGCGGCATGTGCAAAAAAGCCTGCCCGGTCGGTGCCATCGCCGGCGAAATCAAGCAGCGGCACACCATAAACCATAGTGTCTGCATCAAATGCGGCGCCTGCGAGAGCCAATGCCCGTTCAAGGCTATCAGGAAAGGAGCGTGATCCCGCCCCATGAACACGGATATGGTAAATGTTACGATAGACGGCAGGAAGGTCAGCGTGCATAAAAGCGCGAGCGTCCTTAACGCGGCCAACAAAGCGGGCATAAAAATACCGACTTTGTGCTATCATCCGGAACTGCGCCCGGAAGGGGCCTGCCGCATATGCATGGTGGAGGTGGAGGGCGCGAGGACGCTTGTCGCCTCCTGCGCGTATCCGGTCAACGAAGGCATGATCGTGCGCACCAACACGGAGGCGGTGCGGCACGCCCGGCGCTCGGTAGTTGAACTGATGCTGGCCAACCATCCGTCCGATTGCCTTGCCTGCGTACGCAACAAAAACTGTGAACTGCAAAATGTCGCGGCCGAACTTGGCCTAAGGAAAATACGCTTCGACGGGGAAAAGAAAAAATTCCCGCTTGACGCGAACAACCCATCGTTGGTGCGCGACAACGAAAAATGCATTTTATGCGGGCGCTGCGTCAGGGTATGTTCCGAACGGCAGGGCGTCCACGTCTACAGCTTTACCCGCCGCGGGTTCAACACCGTCGTCTCGCCCGCCTTTGACGCGGGGCTGGACGAGGCGGCCTGCACTTACTGCGGGCAGTGCTCGGTGGTCTGCCCGACCGCCGCCATCACGGAAAAAGACGATACCGAGGCGGTATGGAAAGCGATCAGCGACCCAACCAAACATGTCATAATCCAAACCGCCCCGTCCGTCCGCGTCGCGCTCGGCGAGACGCAGGGGCTTGCCCCGGGCGCCATAGTGACGGGCAAGATGGTGGCGGCGTTAAGGCGCATGGGCTTTGACAAAGTGTTTGACACCAATTTCAGCGCGGATCTTACCATCATGGAAGAAGGCAACGAATTTGTCCACCGGCTGAAAAACGGCGGCAAACTGCCGATGGTTACCTCCTGCAGCCCCGGCTGGGTAAATTTGGCCGAAATCTTTTATCCTGACCTGTTAGGGCATCTTTCCACCGCCAAATCGCCGCAGCAGATGTTCGGCGCCGTGGTCAAAACCTACTACGCCGAAAAAAGCGGCATAGACCCCAAAAACATAGTATCGGTGTCCGCCATGCCCTGCACGGCGAAAAAGGCCGAAGCCATGCGCCCGCAAATGCGCTCCAGCGGCTATCAGGACGTTGACATAGTGATTACCACAAGAGAGCTTGGCCGCATGATCAAAGAGGCCGGCATAGACTTCGCGGGCATAGGGGAAGAAGAATTTGACGCCCCGATGGACATCGGCAGCGGCGCGGGCGCGATTTTCGGCGCTACCGGCGGCGTCATGGAAGCGGCGCTGAGGACCGCCTACGAGCTTTTGACCGGGGAAGAACTCAAAAATCTGGACTTTGACGACGTGCGCGGGCTGAAAGGCTTAAAAGAGGCCACGGTGGACATAGCGGGCGTTAAAGTAAAAGTCGCGGTGGCCAACACGCTGGGGCAGGCGCGGCAAATGATGGAAAGGGTGAGGGCGCAAGAGGCGCCGTATCATTTCATCGAGATCATGGCCTGCCCGGGCGGCTGTATCAGCGGCGGCGGCCAGCCCGTGCCGGTAAACGGCGAAATACGCATGAAAAGGCACGCCTCCATCTATGAAATAGACCAGCGATCCGCCATAAGAAAATCGCATGAAAATCCCGCCATCAAAACCCTTTACTCCGAATGGCTCGGGCAGCCGTTAGGGGAGAAGGCGCACAAACTTTTGCATACCCATTACCACCCCCAGTACAGAGGGATTTAGCATTGTCCGGCGCGCCCCGCTTTAGCGGGGCGCGCCGGGCGGTTGCCGGCTTAAATGGCGCGCCGGGCTTCAAGCCCCGCGAAAGGCAAACGCCGATGCAATGCATGGCAATGCCGGAAAGAACGGTGCGGCATATGAAAAAAATCCTTTGCGCGCTCTTGCTGTGTTTTTTGGCTTTTTCGCCCGCGGCCTCGGCAAAAAAAACAAGTGAAAGATGGCTGCTTTTGCAAGAAGGAGACGCGGCAACGACCTACCTTGACCGCGCAACAATAGAAAAAGAAACAACTTCTGACAAGACTGTCTATAAAGCGTGGCTTAAATGCCAATACGGCAAAGAAAAAGTAACGGACGCCCAAAGCGTTGGCAAACGCAAGGAGCCGTATAGTTTCTTGGTTCATGTCGGGTATGACCATGAAAACAGGAAATATATTTTTTGGCAGGTAATTACTTGCGACGCAGAAGGCAAAGCAATTGACGATACCGGCCGCAGCCGGGAAATTTGGGATGATGTCCCTCCTGGCTCTCGCATTGAAAATTGGCTGGTTTTTATTGCAAACTATTACGAGGCCGTTCATGAAGCCGTCCAGAATAAAAAGCGGCAAATTCAAGGGACGGGAAGCGGCGGACAAGGCAAACAGGGGGCGCGGCGGGCATTTGCCGATGGCAGGGGGCCGGTTTGGCGCGGGCGGGGGCAATAAATTTTTTGCTGTTCATTTGGCCGATTTTTTGGTACAATGAAAACAGGCAGTTTGTTGTCCGGGCGAACATAAATAAATTATGGAAAGCGGCAGGAATTTGTAAAAAAACGCAGAAGTTAATATCATTGGGTAAGATATCGTTACATGACGAAAAGCAGGGGTTAATATTATTGTCGACAGGTGCAGCCGGTTGTTAGCCGCAATTAAATACGCCATGCATTTAGAAATACATATAGACCTAAAAAGCATGCTTTGGTGGGAAATATGTGTTGGAACGGTTTACGGCTTCCGCCCTTGGCGAAAGGGCAGATATTTGGTGAACTGGCACTTGGTGATGGAGCTTTTTGAATGTATTCATTATCTAGGTGACTGTTTTTTGTTGCGCCGCTGCGATTGTGGCAGGGCTCGGGCGGATTTTTGCGGCTTTTAAGCGAGGCCGCCAAATAGATTAGCAAAATTTAAGGAGGAAAAAGAATGGGAATTGAAATCAGCGATCGTATCAAAAACAAGGCTCTGCTCGCAAAAGTAACCACGGCCGAGGCCGCCGCCGATCTGATCAAGGACGGCATGAACATCGGCGTCAGCGGCTTTACTCCCGCCGGCTACCCCAAAGCGGTGCCGCTGGCGCTCGCGAAAAAAGTCGAGGCAGGACAAGCGCCTTTGAAAGTCAACCTTTGGACGGGCGCCTCGGTCGGCGCCGAACTTGACGGTTCCTGGGCCAAAGCCGGCATCCTCGGCAAACGGCTGCCCTATCAGACCAACAACGACACAAGAAACGCCATAAACGCCGGCAAGGTAAATTATACCGACCTGCATCTTAGCCATGTCGCCCAGATGTCCCGCTACGGCTTTTTGGGCGGCGGCGTCGACCTGGCCATAATCGAGGCCTGCAAGATAACGGAGGACGGCTGCATCGTCGGCACCACTTCGGAAGGCAACTCCGCCTCTTTCGTGCAAAGCGCCAAACAGGTCATAGTGGAGATTAACGTTACGCAGCCGGAAGAACTGGAAAAAATGCACGACGTTTATATCCCGCTCGATCCCCCCCACCGCCAGCCCATCCCTATCACCAAGGCGGACGACCGCATCGGCACTACCTACATTCCCTGCGACCCGCGCAAGATAGTCGCCATAGTGCCCTGCGACATCATTGACGGCACCCGCGCGCTGGCCGCGATTGACGACGACGCCAAAGCCATGAGCGGGCATCTTATCGAATTTTTGCAGAACGAGATCAAACAGGGGCGTTTGCCGAAAAACCTCCTGCCGTTGCAATCCGGCGTGGGATCGGTGGCCAACGCCGTTATCGCGGGCCTGGTCGACTCCCCCTTTGAGAACCTCTCCGTTTATACCGAAGTCGTCCAGGACGGCATGTTCGATCTTATCGACGCCGGCAAATTGGTGGTGGCTTCCGGCACTTCGCTCAGCCCGTCGCCGGACGCGCTGAAACGCTTTTACGCCAACATCGGCAAATATCTCCCGCGGCTTATCCTGCGTCCGCAGGAAATATCCAACAGCCCTGAAATCGCCCGCCGCTTGGGCGTTATCGCCATGAACACCGCCATAGAATACGACATCTACGGGCACGTCAACTCCACGCATACGCTCGGCACCAAGATGATGAACGGCATCGGCGGTTCCGGCGACTTTGCGAGGAACGCCTACCTGACCTTCTTCTTCACCAATTCCGTGGCCAAAAAAGGCGACATTTCCTCAATTGTGCCCATGTGCTCGCACATCGACTCCACCGAACACGACATCGACGTGTTCGTTACCGAGCGCGGCGTTGCCGACGTCCGCGGGCTGTCCCCGAAAGAACGCGCCAAAGTCATTATCGAAAAGACCGCTCACCCGGACTACCAGCCGCTGCTTAGGGATTACGTGAAAAGGGCTATCGACAAGCTCGGCCCTGTCCATACGCCGCACCTTTTGGGAGAAGCGCTGTCGTTTCACACCCGTTTTGCCGAAACCGGCAGCATGAAAGTAAAATAAGTCCATACGGACGCGCCCCCGCGCTCAAGGCGGCCCGCCTTGCGCGCGGGGGCGAAGGACGGCGGTCATTCCATACCCGGGTTATCTCGGCTGTATGAAGAAATAATAAGGAGGATTAGAGAATGGCAAATGAAAAAATACTGGAAGGGTTGAAAGCGTACAACGCCGCAGTGGAAAAGACGCTTGCAAAATCACCCGAACGTACCAACCTGGAGGTAAACAGGCTTTATACCCCGCTTGACATCGAAGGTTTCGATTACGAAACCAACTTGGGGTTCCCCGGCTCGTACCCGTTCACCCGCGGCGTACAGCCAACCATGTATCGCGGCCGTTTCTGGACCATGCGCATGTACGCCGGTTTCGCGACCGCCGCCGAATCCAACAAACGTTACCGCCTGCTGCTGGAAAGAGGCGGCTCGGGACTTTCCTGCGCCTTCGACCTGCCGACGCAGATTGGCTATGATTCCGACGATCCGATTGCCGAAGGCGAAGTCGGCAAAGTAGGCGTCGCCATTGACTCCCTGGAAGACATGGAAGTGCTGTTTGACCAAATCCCGTTGGGCAAGGTTTCCACTTCAATGACCATCAACGCCCCGGCGGCCATCCTTTTGGCCATGTACATCGCGGTGGCCGAAAAACAGGGCGTGCCGGCCAGCCAGCTTAACGGCACCATCCAAAACGACATATTAAAGGAATATTCGTCGCGCGGCACTTATATTTTCCCGCCCGCCCCTTCCATGCGCCTCATCACCAATATATTTGAGTATTGCTCGCAAAACGTGCCCAGATGGAACAGCATTTCCATTTCCGGCTATCACATCCGCGAAGCCGGCGCGACGGCCGCCCAGGAAATCGCCTTCACCATCGCCGACGGCATAGCCTATGTCGAGGCGGCGTTGAAAGCCGGCATGGACATAGACGATTTTGCCGGCAGTTTGTCCTTTTTCTGGAACGCCCACAACAACGTGCTGGAAGAGGTCGCCAAATTCCGCGCCTCCCGCCGCGTCTGGTCCAAACTCATGAAAGAGCGTTTCGGCGCGAAAAAGCCAAAATCCCAGATGCTGCGCGTACATACCCAGACCGCCGGTTCCATGCTGACCGCCCAGCAGCCTGACAACAACGTCGTCCGCGTGGCTTTGCAGACGGCCGCCGCCGTAATGGGCGGGACGCAGTCCCTGCACACCAACTCCAAGGACGAGGCGCTGGCTCTTCCGTCGGAAGCGTCCGTAACCGTCGCCCTGCGCACCCAGCAGATAGTCGCGGAAGAAAGCGGCCTGGCCGACGTAGTCGACCCGTTGGGCGGCTCCTATTATGTGGAAGCGCTGACCGACAAAATAGAGGCCGAGTGCTGGGACTACATCAAAAAGATTGACGATCTCGGCGGCGCGCCGGTCGCCATCGAAAAAGGCTATATACAGCGGGAGATCCAGGAAAGCGCCTACAAATGGCAGATGCAGGTGGAAAAAGGCGAGCGCGTCATCGTCGGCGTGAACAAGTACGTAGACAAGAAAGAAGTGCCTCCGAAAGACCTTCTGCGTGTGGACGCTTCCGTGGGCGAAGGCCAGAAGAAGCGCTTGGCCGCTTTAAGGGCCAAACGCGACAATGCCGCCGTAGACGCGGCGCTTGACGCGCTGGAAGAAGGCGCCAAGGATGAAAAAGTAAACCTTATGCCGCTCATTCTTACCGCAGTTAAAGCCTACGCCACCGAAGGCGAAATTTGCAAACGCCTGCGCAAGGTGTTCGGCGAATACAAAGCCATCAGCACATTATAATTGAGAAGAGATTTTAGGGAGGGAATTATATAATGGCAGAGAAAAGGATTAGAGTATTGGTCGCGAAGCCGGGCCTTGACGGGCACGACCGCGGCGCCAAAGTGGTTGCCCGCGCCCTGCGCGACGCCGGTTTTGAGGTTATATACACAGGCATACGCCTGACCCCGGAACAAATCGTGGAAACCGCCCTGCAAGAAGACGTCAACGTGGTGGCGCTCAGCCTTTTGTCCGGCGCGCACAACACGCTTTTCCCGGAAGTTACCAAACTGCTGAAAGCAAAAGGGCTAAACGACGTGCTGGTCGTCGGCGGCGGCGTTATTCCCGACGCGGACATCCCCGGCCTCAAAGAGGCCGGCATTGCCGACATCTATACGCCCGGGACGCCCACCAGCAAGATAATCGAATTTATCAAGGGCAACGTGAAATAACGGCGGCAAAGGTTTGCGGCAGCTCGGCCTTGCGCCGGCTGCCGCAAGGCCGGCGCGCCGCGAAAGGCGTCAGGCAGTCCGGGGAGAAGGCGCCATGGCCGTCTTGGCGGCAAATGGTTTCATTTGTCAAAACAGCGGGCACAGATATCTGGACAACCGGCAGGGCTTGGCCGCCGGGCAGGCAGAACGGCCGACATCATTCTTCAAGGCGGTGTACCTAATGGATATTGTTAAAGGCGTACTGGGTAGATCACGATTGGCGGCGGCCAAAGGCATAACCGCCGTTGAAAATGAATATCCGGAAGCGACGGGTATAATGCAAGCCCTCTATCCGCATACCGGCCGGGCATATATACTCGGAATAACCGGGCCGCCCGGCGCCGGGAAAAGCACATTGACAGATAAACTGGCCAAAGAATACCGCAAACGCGGCAAATCGGTAGGCATTATTGCGGTTGATCCTACAAGCCCGTATTCTGGCGGCGCTATCTTGGGCGATCGCATCAGAATGATGGACATAGCTATGGACGAGGGCGTATTTATCCGCAGCATGGCTACCCGCGGCAGCCTCGGCGGCCTGTCGCAAAAGACGGCGGATGCCGTGAAAGTTTTGGACGCTTTCGGCTGCGACATTATCATAATCGAAACGGTTGGCGTTGGGCAATCGGAAGTCGACATTGTAAAAACAGCCGACACGACCATGGTGGTCCTTGTCCCTGGCCTGGGTGACGACATACAGGCGATAAAAGCGGGCATTCTCGAGATAGGCGATCTTTTCACCATCAACAAGGCCGATCGCGAAGGCGTGGAGAAACTGCATATTGAGATTGAGATGATGCTGGAACTTAGCGGCAGCAAAGGCTGGAGGCCTCCGATCAACCGCACCGTCGCCAGCGAGAGCGAGGGCGTGCTGGAGGTCATTGACTCCATAGAGGCGCACGCCAAGTATCTCAAAGAATCAAATGAGTTAAAGGCGCGCCGGGCGGAGAGCATAAAGACGGAACTTCTGGCCATGATCGCCGAGCGCATAAGGCGGCACATCAACAAGACGGTTACGGAAACGCGTGATTTTGAAAAGACCATCGTCCGCCTGCAGCAACGGGAAATAGACCCTTATTCCATCGCCGACGATATACTTGACAAAATTCTTAAATAAACGGCAAAGTCAAACAAATAATAATTGACAAACAAATAAAAATTAGGGGGAAGTTCAATGAGTTTTAAAGTATTGTGCATTGACCACATCGGCATCGGAGTGAAAAACCTTGACGCCACGAAGAAGCTTTACCAGGACACTTTCGGCATACAGCCGCTGCCGGAGGACGAAATTGTCGCCCCGCAGAAAGTAAAAGTCAGCTTTTTCCCGCTCGGCCCGGCCGGCGAGCTGGAATTTTTGGAATCAACCGAGCCGGACGGCCCGATCGGCAAATTTATGGCTGACAAAGGCGAAACCGCCATACAGCACGTCGCGCTCCGCGTCGACGACATCGGCGCGGCGCTTGCCGATCTGGAAGCCAAAGGCGTGCGCCTGATCGACAAAAAGCCCCGTTACGGCGCGGCCGGTTCCGCCATCGCTTTCCTGCACCCGAAATCGACCCCCGGCATACTTGTGGAGATTTGCGAGCGCAAACCGCACAAATATAAATTCGACCCCGTGACCAAAGATCTCATTGAATAAGCAAGAGACAGCAGCAAGAGCAGTTGCCGAAAACTATATGGAGGTGTAATGATTTGTCAACTCAAGCAAGGATTGAGGATTTAAAAAAGCGCGCGGCGAAAATACTTGCCGCGGGCGGCCAGAAACGCGTCGACAAACAGCACGAAAGCGGTAAGCTTACCGCGCGCGAAAGGATCGACATACTTTTGGACCAGGGCAGTTTCGTGGAACTGGATCGTTTTGTCGCCCACCGCTGCACGAATTTTGGCCAGGAGAAAAAAGAACTGCCGGGCGAAGGCGTAACGACGGGCTATGGCACCATCGACGGACGGCTTGTCTATGTGTTTGCCCAAGATTTTACGGTGGAAGGCGGCTCGCTGGGCGAAATGCACGCGGCCAAAATCGTCAAGGTGCTTAATCTCGCCCTCAAGATGGGCGCTCCGGTAGTCGGCCTCAACGACTCGGGCGGCGCGCGCATTCAAGAAGCGGTGGACGCCTTGGCCGGTTACGGCAAAATATTCTTTGCCAATACCATCGCCTCCGGCGTCGTGCCGCAGATATCGGCCATTATGGGCCCATCCGCCGGCGGCGCGGTATATTCGCCGGCCCTTACCGACTTTGTCTATATGGTCAAAAACTCCAGCAAAATGTTCATAACCGGCCCGGAAGTCGTAAAATCCGTAACGGGCGAAGTGGTAACGCAAGAAGCCCTGGGCGGCGCCATGACGCACAACAGCACCTCCGGCGTCGCGCATTTCGCGGCGGAAAACGACGAGGACTGCCTGAAACAGATAAGGCACCTTCTGAGCTTTTTGCCCAGCAACAACCTCGAGCCGGCGCCGATCGTGGAGACCGGCGACGACCCGCAGAGGACCGACCCCGCCCTCAATGCCTTGCTGCCGGACAATTCCAACATGGCCTACGACATGAAAGACGTGATCAAGAGCATAGTGGACAACGGCGAATTCTACGAATCGCAGCAATATTTCGCGCAAAACATCATTACTTGCTTCGCGCGCATGGACGGGCAGACCGTTGGCATCATCGCCAACCAGCCGAAAGTCATGGCCGGCTGCCTTGATTACAACGCCGCCGACAAGGCCTCGCGCTTCATCCGTTTCTGCGACGCTTTCAACATCGCGCTTTTGAACCTCGTGGACGTGCCGGGCTTTTTGCCGGGCGTCCAACAAGAATACGGCGGCATCATCCGCAAAGGCGCGAAGATGCTGTACGCTTATTCGGAAGCTACCGTGGCCAAAGTTACGCTGGTTACCAGAAAAGCCTACGGCGGTTCTTACCTGGCCATGTGTTCGCAGGATTTGGGCGCGGACCAGGTAATTGCCTGGCCGACGGCGGAAATCGCGGTTATGGGGCCGGCCGGCGCGGCCAACATCATATTCAAGAACGACCCTGACGTGAAAGCCAAGACCGAAGAATATGTCGTCAACTTCGCCACCCCCTACCAAGCGGCCATACGCGGCTTCGTCGATTTGGTCATTGAGCCGAAGGACAGCCGCCCGGCTATCATCAACGCCCTGCACATGCTGGAATCCAAGCGTGAATCCCGCCCGGCCAAACGGCACGGGAACATTCCGCTTTAAAGCAAAGCGCATTACATTTACGAACAGAGAGGTGAACTTATGGGTTTCTCAGGCACAGCTAAACCGGAAGAGCAAAGGCCGGCTGCGGCGCCGGCTTCTGCGGCGCCAGCCGCCCCTTTGTCGCCAGCCGTTGGCGGCGATTTAATCGCGGTAGTGGCGGCCGCCATAGCGGCCTATGACGGCGGGGGAGAAATTTCGCCGATAATCGGCCGCTTAAGCAGCCCCGGCTGGACGAATTACGCTCGGATAGAGACCGTTACCACCCGCGACCAGATGTTTTAAGGAAAGCACATAAAATGATAAATATTAAGGAGGCAAGCTCTTAATGAGAAAATTTAACGTAACTGTTAATGGTCAGTCCTATGAAGTAGACGTGGATGAAATCGGTGGGGCGGCGCCCGCCCCCAGAGCGGCAGCGCCCAAAGCGGCGGCTCCGGCCGCGGCTCCTGCTCCGGCGGCAGCTCCGGCTCCGGCTCCGGCTCCGGCTGCGGCAGCGCCCAAAGCGGCGGTTCCGGCTGGCGCCTCGACTGTCAAGGCTCCCATGCCCGGCAAAATACTCGAGATCAAAGTCAAGGTTGGCGACAAAATAACCCGCGGGCAGGTACTTTTGGTGATGGAATCGATGAAGATGCAAAACGACATCCCTTCGCCGTCGGAAGGAACTGTAACGTCCGTCAACACTACGGTGGGCGCGAGCGTCGCGTCCGGCGACGTATTGGTTGTATTGGGCTGACGACAAGAAGCAAGGGACATAAAAAAAGGGCCTCCTGCGGGAGGCCCTTTTTTGCGCCGCCAAACGGGCGGATGGGCGGCGCAAAAAGAAAATTTGCCAAAACAGGCGCGAAAAAACACCCGTCCGGCGCAAAATCTGCTATAATTAATTAGTTGTTTCCTTCAGGGCAAGTTTTATTCGGGGCGTGATTCCCATGAAGATTTTCCTGGCTTCAGCCTCGCCGCGCCGCAAGGCGCTGCTTGAACAGATAGGGCTGGACTTTGCCGTGTCCGAGAGCGATTTCGCGGAATTTCCCCCGGGCGCGTTCGCGCCGGAGGAACTTGTGCGAAAAAACGCCGCCGGCAAGGCGGCCGGCGCCAAATTGGGAAAAGGCGCGCCCGTGCTTGCCGCCGACACGGTAGTAACGCTTGACGGCGCCGTCCTTGGCAAACCGGGCGGGAAGCGGGAAGCGGCCGCCATGCTGAAAATGATTTCAGGCCGCCGGCACCGGGTCCTGACCGGCGTGTGCCTTTGCGTCCAAGAAAGGGCGTGGGAATTTGTGGAAACAACGGATGTTTATATGCGCGAGCTTGCCGACGAGGAAATAGACGCTTACGCGGCGACGGGGGAACCTTTGGACAAAGCCGGGGCTTACGCGATACAGGGGATGGGCGCTCTTTTCGTTACCCGTGTGGAAGGATGCTATTTCAATGTGGTGGGGCTTCCTTTGGCGGGGCTTTTTAATTTGCTGAAAGAGGCTGGGATTGCTTTTGAGTATAAAAAAACTGCCGCCCGATGACCGCCCCCGGGAGAAGATATGGGCAAAAGGCGTGGGCGCGCTCTCCAACGCCGAACTTTTGGCGGTGCTTTTGCGCACGGGCGGACGGGACAGGTCCGCGCTCGACATTGCCAGGGCGCTGGCCGCGACCCCGGAACAATTTGCGCGCCTGAAGCTGATGAAGCCGGCGGAATTGGCCTTGGAAAAAGGCATAGGGCCGGCCAAAGCGGTCACCGTAGTCGCGGCCCTGGAACTGGGGAGGCGCCTGGCGCACGGGGATGGGCAGGAACGGCTGTCGGTCGGCGGCACGGCGGACGCGGTGGCGCTTTTGGCGCCTAAACTCAGGTATGAAGAAAAAGAAGTATTTTTGGCGCTTATGTTAGGGGCCAAAGGGCAAGTGCTGGCCATTGAGAAAATCGCGCAAGGGTCTTTGCTCTCCTCGGTGGTACTGCCGCGCGACATATTCCAGGCGGCCATCATGCACCGCGCCGCCGCCGTCATTGTCGCGCACAACCATCCGTCGGGCAACCCCAAGCCAAGCGGCGCGGACAGAGAACTGACGCGCCGGGCCGTTGGCGCGGGGGGCATAATGGGCATAGCGGTCATCGACCATATCATAATCGGCGAAGGCAAATATTACAGCTTCAGCGAGCAAGGGCTTATTTAAAATTGGGAAAGGGGCTCCGGCATCATGTTTGGCATATTTAATTCTTTTTCCAAGGATTTAGGCATAGATCTTGGCACGGCCAATACCTTGGTATATCTTAAAGGGCGGGGGATCATCATCCGCGAGCCGTCAGTCGTCGCCATTCAAAAAGACAGCAACGAACTTTTGGCGGTAGGGGAGGAAGCCAAGAAGATGCTGGGCAAAACGCCCGGCAACATCGTGGCGAGCAGGCCGATGAAAGACGGCGTGATCGCGGATTTTGACACGGCATCTTCCATGCTGAAATACTT
This sequence comes from Acidaminococcales bacterium, assembly GCA_031290885.1. NCBI lineage: Bacteria > Bacillati > Bacillota > Negativicutes > Acidaminococcales > Acidaminococcales bacterium. The sequence goes on along the minus strand of JAISLQ010000012.1, from coordinate 13,262 downwards.
TATCAAAAAAGCCAACGGGGGCAACCGGCTTGTTCGGCCGCGGGTGGTCGTGGGCGTCCCGTCGGGCGGGACGGAAGTGGAAAAGCGCGCGGTCATCGACGCGACGATTCAAGCGGGCGCCCGCGAGGCGCATCTCATCGAGGAGCCAATGGCGGCGGCCATTGGCGCCGGGCTGCCCGTACAGGAACCGACCGGCAGCATGGTGGTCGATATCGGCGGCGGCACGACGGAAGTGGCGGTCATTTCCCTCGGCGGCATAGTGACAAGCCATTCCATCCCGATCGGGGGCTATAAAATGGACGAGGCGATCGTGCAATATATCAAAAAGGCAAACAACCTCATGATCGGCGAGCGCACTGCGGAGGAGGCCAAGATCAATATCGGGTCGGCGATTGCGCCGGACGTGGAGGAAAACTATGAAATACGCGGCCTCGATTTGATGCAGGGCCTGCCCAGGACGATAGTGGTCAGCGCCAAGCAAGTGCAGCAGGCGCTTAGCGAGCCTGTGTCCAGGATCATCGAAGCGGTGAAAAACACCCTGGAACGCACCCCGCCGGAGTTGGCGGCCGACATAATGGACAGGGGCATCGTCATGACCGGCGGCTCGTCCATGCTGCGCAAACTTGACAAACTTTTGAGCAACGAAACAGGCATGCCGGTCTACTTGTCGGAGGAGGCTTTAGATTGCGTGGTCCTTGGCACGGGCAAGGCGGTTGAGCGCATTGACGTTTACAGCAAAGGGTTTATAGCGTCGCGGCATAGTTAGGCGGCCTTTTCTACGCTTCCATGGAGGTTTCGGCAAATTATGAGAAGAGTTCGTGGCCGAAAAAATTTAGTTTTGCTGGCCGCGCTTTTGCTTGTCGCGGCGCTGGCCGTATCGGAGGCAGGCGGGATGGTGCATTTCCCTTTGCTGCGGTCTTTGCTGGTGAACGTCCTGGCGCCGGTCGATTCCGTTCTCAGCAGCGTCGGCAACGCGGCGGGGCAAGCCGGGCGCATGCTCGGCTCGATCATGTACGTATATGAAGAAAATGAAACGCTGAAAAAGGAAATCGCGGATTTGCGGCGCGCCAATATGGACGCGGCGGAAATTTGGGCGGAAAACGGCCGGCTGCGCGAGCTTTTGAACTTTAAGAAAAGCCAGCGCCGCCATATACTTTTGCCGGCCAAAGTGGTAGGGTTCAATCCGGGCGGGCTGGAAGGCAGCTTGATCATTGAACGCGGCAAAAAAGACGGCATTGAGCGGGAAATGTCGGTAGTTACGGCCAACGGGCTGGTGGGCAGCGTAGTGGAAGTGTACCGCGCCTCCGCCCGCGTGCAGCTCATGCTGCATCCCAAATCGGCGGTCGGCGGCATTGTGCAGCGGCCGGCTTCCAGGGTGTCCGGCATCGTCAGCGGGAACGCCAGCACCCCTTTTGCCCCCAATCTCCTCAACCTGGCGCGCGATGCCGACATAGTGGTTGGCGACACCATACTGACCTCCGGGCTGGGCAGCATTTATCCTAAAGGGATTGTCATCGGCGTGGTGGCGAAAGTGGTGAACGCCGAGGGCGGGCTTCTTAAATATGCGGTTATTGAGCCTACGGTGGACTTTTCCCGGCTGGAAGAGGTGATGGTCATCGTCAACGCGCCCAATTACGCGGAAACCGGCGCCCCCCCGGAAAAGGCGGTAGCCGAACGGTGAATTTGCTGCTCAACTGGCCTGCCGCCATAATAGCGGTTGTTGCCCTGCAAACTACCTTTTCGCATTTTTTGTCTGTTTATGGCATAAGGCCGGACATCCCGCTGGCCTTTGCAATTTTCGCCGGAACGGCCGCCGGGGGCACGGCCGGGATGACGGCAGGTTTTTTTGTCGGCTTGTTTTGCGATCTTTTGAACATAGGCTTTTTTGGCTTTAATATTTTTTTCCTGTTTTTCGTTGGCCTGTGCTCCGGGGCAATGCAGAAAAAAGTTTTTAAAGACAACTGCCTGTTCCCCTTGTTTTTGAGCGCCGGCTTTAACGTCGCGCGGGAAGCTGCGTGGGCGGCGGCGCTTTTTCTGTGCGGCTACCGGCTGACCGATACGTCCGCGCTCCTGTCGGCGGCCTTTGGGCGGATAGCGTACAACATATTGCTGGCCCTGCCTTTGTTTTTCTTGTTTGGTAGGATAAGGCGGCTTGTGAAAAGATGACGGGGTAGTTTTATGCTTACGAAAAAATACGCCTATCGGTTTGAATGTATAAGTTTGCTGGGGGCGCTGCTTTTTTTGGTCCTGGCCTGCCGGGTCGCCTATTTGCAACTATATGAAGGCGATTATTACAAAAGGCAGTCCGACGGCAACCGGACAAGGCTGACGCCGATCATGGCGCCGCGCGGCCTGTTCTATGACCGCAACGGCGTGCCGCTGGTGAACAACCGGCCGGGCTTTACGTTGGTGGTGAACGCGAGGGAAACCGGCTTTACGCCGGAAGTGGCCAAGCGCCTGAGCGAAATCATCCATGTCCCGGATAGCGCGATCATGCAAAAAATCGAGAAAAACAAGGACAATTTTGAGCCGGTGCTGCTAAAGAGCGACCTCACGCCGGAGATGATGACGCAGATAGAAGAAAAGCGCGCCGTCCTGCCGGGGGCCGCGATCATTGTGCAACCTTTGCGCACCTATCTTTTCGGCGAAACGGCCGCCCACGCCATAGGTTATGTGGGCGAGATCAGCGAAGCGGAACTGAAAAGCCTCAAAGGCGAAGGATACATGGCCGGCGGCATAATCGGCAAGATGGGGCTGGAACAGTATTACGACAACACGCTGCGCGGGCAGGACGGCGGGAAAAGGGTGGAAGTTGACGTGGCCGGGCGCGTCGTGCAAGAGATCGGCAAACGCGAGCCGTCGCCCGGGCACAGCATTTACCTGACCATTGACATCGAAGTGCAGAAAGCGGCCGAGAGCGCCCTAGACAAACATTTGGCATGGCTGCGCAAAAACGGCGGCAGCCCCAACGCCTTTGCGGCCGCCGTAGTCGCGCTTGACCCGCGCGACGGCGCCGTGCTGGCCTTGGTCAGCCGGCCGGCTTTTGACCCGAACCTATTTGTCTCCGGCATTTCGCAAAAAGATTGGGACGCGCTGAGCCGCAACCCGTACAACCCTTTGAACAACAAAGCGATCAGCGGCGAATACCCGCCCGGCTCGACCTTTAAGATGGTAACGGGCGCGGCGGCCTTGGAACTGGGCAAGGTAACGCCGCAGGAGAAGATATTCGACGCCGGCTATCACAGGGCGGTGCCGCAAAAGGGCAACTACGGCGGCGGCGCGTTGGGCTGGATTGATTTTAACGAAGCGCTGATAAAGTCCGACAATGTATACTTTTACGAAATGGCCTACCGGCTGGGGCCGAACAACATAGAAAAATTCGCGCGCGGGTTTGGCTACGGCCAGCGGACGGGGATAGATCTTTTCGGCGAAGCGGAAGGCATCGTGGCCAGCGTGGAATACAAAAAGCGGACGCTCAAGGAAGATTGGTACTTGGCGGAAACCTTTGACGCGGGGATCGGGCAGGGCTTTCAGCTGGCCACCCCTTTGCAGATGGCCGTTTCCATAGCGGGCATCGCCAATGGCGGCATCCTTTACCGGCCTTATTTGGTCAGCCGGATCGTATCTGACAAAGGGGAACTGGTGGAACGCATAGGGCCTGAACAAAAAGGCCGGCTGCCCATATCGGCGGAAACCGGCCGCATAATCAAAAAGGCTTTGCGCGCCGTGGCGCAGGAAGGCGGCACGGCTTGGCAGCTGGCTGATTTTCCCATACCTATGGCCGGCAAGACCGGCACTTCGGAAAACTCGCACGGCCGCGACCACGGCTTGTTTGTCGCCTACGCTCCGGCGGACGAGCCGGAGATAGCCATCGCCGTGCTGGTGGAACAGGGGGGCTACGGCGCGTCCGCCGCCATTCCCATCGCCAAAGATATTCTCGGGCAGTATTTCAACGTCAAATAGGGCAAAGGCCGGCAAAAAGAAAATAGCGCGGCAGGATTTTAAGCCCGGGCGGCGAAGATAACAATGTATGCTAAGAAATGCCGGTTTGGTTGTCTTTTACTTTGATTAAGGCGGATACACGCAAATGAAGGACACGGTGGTTTTAAAAGGCGACAGGGACGGCCTTTTTCTGGTGGTAAACTCAGAAAGGCCATTTTCCGACATTCTTTTGGCGCTGGAAGAGAAGCTCAAAACCTCAAGCGAATTTTTCACAAAGACGCCGGAGCCCCCCTTGGTGCGCTACAAAGGCGAGCGCTGCCTGACGCGCGGCGAAGGAGGGCAGCTTTGCGAGCTGCTTGACCGTTACGGAATCGTTTACGACGCCGATTTTTCCCGCGGCGCCCAACCCGCCGGGCAGACAGGCGGCGAGGAAAAAGGCGGGCGCGCCGAATGCAACGTGAACGAAATGGCATATTTTTTGAGCCCCTTGGTTTTTGAAATGGAAATGATGGCCAAAGATAACGAAGCGGAACAGCCGGCTTGTCCGCCGCAGGAGGATGGGCGCGAATCCGGGACGGATGGGCTGCCGGCGGCGCCGGCGGACGACGGGCGAGCCGGGCCGTGCGCGGCGGAAGAATTATGGCTGTGGAAAGACCAGGGCGCCTGGGTAGAATTGCCGGAACAGCCGCCGGCAAACGACGAAGGCGCATCGGGAGAAGAAACGGGGGGACCCCGGGCGCCCGCAGGACAAGCGGCGGAGGCCGTGCCCCTTCCCGGCGAAGGCAATCGCGCGCGGGCGGATGCGGACGAAGGAGACATGATGGCAAAAAGCATGCTTTTTGAAGACGGCTCCGCGCGGCAAACGCCGGCTGCGGAAACGGCGTCCGCCGCCGCTTCCGCCGTGCCGGAAGAGCCCGACGAAGAGCCGGTCGGGGACATTGTTTTGTCCGAGCGACAGCACGACAACATTGTGAATTACGAGAGCGCGGACAGGCCGGCGCTGACCATTTACCGCACGGTGCGCGGCGGGCAGGAAATACGTTATGACGGGTCGGTCATAGTTTTCGGCGACATCAATCCTACGGCGCGGATATTCGCGAAAAACGACATTATCGTGGCGGGCGTAACGCGCGGGATTTTGTACGCAGGCTGCCGGGGGGACCGTTCGGCGTCGATAGCGGCGGGCAGTTTCAGCGGCGGGCAGATACGCATCGCCGATCTTATAGTCCGGGCGCCGGACGAACCGGCCGGGGCGGTCGGTTTCGGCGTGGCCAGGATATACAACAATCAGATAGAAATAAGGACCATTCGCCGCTGAGGGCAAACTTGCCGCCCGGGCAAGGCCGCGCGGCCGGCGGGCCTTTGGTCAAATTGCAACATATACGATTTGTCGGTGAGGAGGATTTCCCATGGGAGAGGTAATAGTCGTTACGTCGGGCAAGGGCGGCGTCGGCAAGACTACTACGACGGCAAACATTGGCACAGGGTTCGCGCTTTTGGGCAAAAAGGTGATCATGGTCGATGCCGACATCGGGCTCAGGAACCTGGACGTAGTGATGGGGCTGGAAAACAGGATAGTTTATGACTTGGTGGATGTCGTCGAAGGCAATTGCGACTTGAACATGGCGATCATCCGCGACAAAAGGTTTGAAAAACTGCATCTTCTGCCCGCCGCCCAAACCAAGGACAAAAACGCCGTAACCGCCGACCAGATGGGAATGCTTTGCCGTGAACTTATGCTTGATTTTGATTATGTCGTGGTTGATTGTCCGGCCGGCATAGAACAAGGGTTCAAAAACGCGATCGCCGGCGCGGACAGGTCCGTAATCGTAACCACGCCGGAAGTATCGGCGGTGCGCGACGCCGACCGCATAATCGGCCTTTTGGAAGACATGGGCAAAGCCGGCCCGCTTTTGGTGATCAACCGCATAAGGCCGCAGATGATCCAAAAAGGCGACATGATGGACATAGAGGATGTTGTCGAAATATTGTCCATAAGCCTTCTTGGCATTGTGCCCGAGGACGAATATATAGTGGTGTCCACGAACCGGGGAGAGCCGGCGGTAGCCAACCCGTCGTCGATAGCCGGCCGGGCGTACAAAAACATTGCGCTCCGGCTTGCCGGCGAAGAAGTGCCTTTGATGGACATAAGGTTCAAAGAGACCTTTTTGGGCAGGCTCAAGAGGCTATTCGGGTTTTCCTGACAGGAGGGCAAGAGGGTGGGTCTTTTGAGAGTCATTCAAAATGTTATCAGCGCCCGGGAAAAGAAAAAATCAAAATTGATTGCCAAAGAGCGCCTGCGGCAAGTGCTTTTGCGCGACCGCGTAGACATATCGCCGCAATTTATGCGCGCGGTGCGCTATGATGTGGTGGCCGCCGTATCAAGGTACATGGACATCGGCGAGGACGAGGTGCAAATACAGCTTTACGCCGGCGAACACAAAGTGTCGCTGGTAGCCGATATCCCGGTGCTGAAAATAAAGCACTTGGCCAGGCTGCAAATTGACGGCAACAGCAAAAACGGATTGGTGTAACGGCCCATGTCTGACAACAGGTTGCTGCGCAATCTGGATTTTGTCCTCATTGCCGCGGTGGTGTCGCTCAATATGATAAGCGTGGCCATGATTGCCAGCGCAACGCATGTTAACAGCCTGCACGTTGGCGCAAACGAATATGTGCAAAAACAGGCCTTATTTTTTTTGTTGAACTTGGCTCTGGCGTTTTTCTTTTTGCGCTTTGACTACGGACAGCTTGAACATTTGAGCGTGCCTTTGTATATATTCAATATTTTTATGCTGCTGGCGGTCCTGTTCGCCGGGCATTCCGCCCTCGGGGCCCAGCGCTGGCTGCAGATAGGGCCGCTTAGCGTGCAGCCGAGCGAATTTGCCAAAATAATCACGATCGTCGGCCTGGCCAGCATCCTGAACCGCTGCAAGGAAAATTTGGACGGGGCGTTGGACGCGGTGCCGGCGATCGGCTACGTTTTCCTGCCTTTTTTGCTCGTGCTCAGGCAGCCGGATCTTGGCACTTCGCTGGTGTTTCTCTTCATTACCGCCGTTATGCTTTACATAGCCGGCATGCCGGCGCGCTTTTATGGTTACCTTGCCGGCGTCATGCTGGCGCTGACGCCAGTTTTCTGGCATCTGCTCAAAGACTACCAGAAACAGCGCATACTTGTTTTTCTCAATCCGGAAAGGGACCCTTACAATTCAGGGTATCATGTCATACAGTCCAAGATCGCCATCGGTTCCGGCATGCTTACCGGCAAGGGGCTGTTCGCGGGTACGCAGAGCCAGTTGAGTTTTCTGCCGGAAAACCATACGGATTTCATCTTCGCGGTAATCGGCGAAGAACTCGGCTTTGCCGGGGTTATGGTCGTGCTCGTGCTTTACGGCGTAATATTTTATCGGGGGATAAAGATCGCCATGGAAGCCAAAGATGACTTTGGGGCGCTTTTGGCCATGGGGATCGTGAGCATGCTGGCCTTTCACATAGTGGTAAACATCGGCATGACGGTGGGGATAATGCCGGTAACCGGCATCCCGCTGCCTTTCATGAGCTACGGCGTCAGCTCGCTCACGGTCAACATGCTGTGCGTAAGCATATTGCTCAATATAAACATGCGCCGCAGAGGGCTGCTTTTCTGAAATTATGTTTGGAGGCGCAATGATCAACAACGAAGACCTTTTGGCGCGGGTGGAAAAGCCGGGGCGCTATGCGGGCGGCGAACTGAACGCGATCATAAAAGGCCGGGACGGGATAAAAGTGTCTTTCGCCCTGGCGTTTCCTGATGTTTATGAAGTAGGCATGAGCTACCCTGGCTTTAAAATACTTTATCACGTCTTGAATGGCTTGCCGTTTGTACAGGCGGAACGCGTTTACGCGCCCTGGACGGACATGGAGGCCCTAATGCGTTCCAAAGGGCGGCGGCTGGCCGCGCTGGAGACGGGGCGGGAGCTTTCGGCTTTTGACTTGGTGGGGTTTACCCTGCAATACGAACTTACCTACAGCAACATTGTCAATATGCTCGACTTGGGCGCAGTCGCGGTCCTGGCCGCGGCGCGCGGCGAAAAGGAGCCCTTTGTGGTCGGCGGCGGGCCGTGCGTCTTTAATCCCGAACCGCTGGCGGATTTTTTTGACTTTTTTATCGTCGGCGACGGCGAGGAATTGATCGTCGAAACCGCCGCCGCCTGCCGCGACTGGAAAGAAGCCGGGCGGCCGGGCGGCCGGCGGGGATTTTTGGAAGTCTTGGCCCGTCTGCCCGGCATATACGTCCCCTGTTTTTACCAAGCCGAATATACAGGCGACGGGCGGTTCAAGCAATTGACCGCGCAAAATCCGGCCGCGCCCCCCTATATAAAAAAACGCGCCGTGAAAAACCTTGACGCGGCGGGCTACCCTACGGCACCGGTAGTGCCTTTTAACGAAATTATCCACGACCGCATAGCATTGGAAGTGTTTCGCGGCTGCACGCGCGGCTGCCGCTTCTGTCACGCCGGCATGGTTTACCGGCCTTTGCGCGAGCGCAGCGTGGCGCAGCTGAAACGATTGGCGCGCGGCTTGGTTGACAGTACGGGCTACAACGAAATCTCGCTGATTTCGCTCAGTACGGCCGACTACTCCTGCCTGGCGGAATTGCTGGCCGATTTGTCGCTTGATTTTGCGCGCGAAAGGGTAAGCGTTTCCCTTCCTTCCCTGCGGCTCGACAGTTTTTCGATTGAAGTGGCCCAAAAAGTGAGCGGGGTACGCAAAAGCGGGCTGACCTTCGCGCCGGAAGCCGGCACGCAGCGCCTGCGCGACGTCATAAACAAAGGCGTGAGCGAAGAAAACGTGCTGGCGGCGACCTCCGCCGCTTTCGCCGCCGGCTGGTCGTCGCTCAAACTATATTTTATGATCGGGCTGCCGACGGAAACCTTTGCCGACCTTAAAGGCATAGCGGATCTGGCCTTTAAGGTAATTGACGCCGGGCGCCGCCGGTCAGGGCGGCGGGACGTCAAAGCGACGGTGAGCGTTTCGCCTTTTGTCCCCAAGCCCTGGACGCCCTTTCAGTGGGCGGAGCAAGACAGCGTGGAACGGACGAAGGAAAAGCAGCTTTATCTGAAATCTTTGCTATGCAACAGCCGCGCCCTTGCCTATCAATACCACGACCCTCAAGCCGGCGCGCTCGAAGGCCTGTTCGCGCGCGGCGACCGGCGGCTGGGCAGGGTTATTGTCTCCGCCTGGCGAAAAGGCGCGCGCTTCGACGGCTGGTCTGAGCACTTTGATTACGGCCGGTGGCGGGACGCCCTTTCCGAACACGCCCCGGCAGCGCCTTGGCGCCGCGCCTTTGGCGAAGGCGAGCCGCTGCCATGGGATCACGTGCGCCCGGGGGTCGCGCCGGAATACTTGCTTAGGGAATGGAAAAAGGCGCTGAAAGGCGAAACCACCCCCGACTGCCGCCAAGGCTGCGCCGGCTGCGGCGTCTGCCCCGCCCTTGGCGTTGGGAAAACGATGGCGGCGCGATGAAACTGCGCCTGAAAATCACCAAAGAAGGCGGATTGCGGTTCATATCGCATTTGGAATATACGCGGACGCTCGAGCGCGCCGTGCGCCGGGCGAAGCTGCCGGCGGCGTGGACGGAAGGCTTCAACCCGCACATGAAATTGTCGCTGGCGTCGGCGCTCGGGCTGGGCATAGAGAGCCTATGCGAATACGCGGAATTGGAACTGGCCGCGCCGATAGACGCGGCGGCGGCCGCCGCCGCGCTTAGCGCCAAGCTGCCGCAGGGGATCAGGGCGCTGGCCGCCGACGTCGTGGAGAAAGCGCCAAAACTGGCCGCCCTTTTGTCTATGGCATCCTATGCGGCGGATATGCCGGAAGGCGCCCCGGCCGGATTGATAAACAGCGCGGCGGCAGGGTACAACGAGGCGGCGGAATTTTTCTACGACAAAAAAACGGCCCCGGGCAAACCGGCGCGCCGGCTTGACCTGAAAAAACATACCCTTTCCGTGGCTTGTGAAAATTTGCCCGGCCGGACGCGCCTTTGTTTCGACTGCCTGATTGCCGCTTCGGGGTCGCTCAGGGCCAACGACCTCATTGATGCCTTAAACAGCCGGTTCCAACTGAACTTGGACATTTTCGCGGTGCGCATTACCAGAACCGGCCTTTACAAAGAAGGCCGAAAACCCTTGATTGGAGAAGGTTGAAATGAATCGTATCCTGATCAGCGTAACGCCCGGAGAAGTCAGCATGGCACTCGTCGCGGACGGCATATTGCAGGAATATGTACTGGAACGCAACAATGAACAGCGCATTGTCGGCAATATTTTCAAAGGGCGGGTAAAAAACATTCTGAAAGGCATACAAGCGGCCTTTATTGACATAGGGTACAGCCGCAACGTATTTTTTTATAACGGCGACAAATTGGACTTGAGCGAAGGGCAAAGCATTATTGTGCAGATTGTCAAAGACGCCATGGGCTCCAAAGGGCCGCGGGCGGTAACGAGGCCGGCGCTGGCCGGGCGCTACGTAGTGTTTTTGCCTGGCGCCAATTATCTGGGAATATCGAAAAACATCGCCGACCCCGCCGAAAGGGCGCGGCTTAGGGAGATAGCCGTCGCGGGGCGGCCGAAAAAGGCCGGCCTGATCGTGCGGACGGTGGCGGCCGGGCGCGACGCGGAAGCGATCCAAAAAGATATCCGCTATCTGGAGGGATTGTGGAATTCCATCGAGGCGCGATCGCAAAGGGCCAAGTCGCCGGCGCTCCTGCACCGGGAAGCCGATTTGCCCGTGCGGGCGGTAAGGGACTATCTTAATGACGGCATAGATGAAATTGTGGTGGACGATAAAGAAACTTGGCAAATCATCTCGGATCTGGTGTCTTTCAGCTATTCCGACTATAAAGGGCGGATCGTCAACTATCGGCAGGCGGAGCCCATTTACAGCCATTACCGCCTGGACGCGGCCATCGACGGCCTCAACGCGCGCCGGGTCGGCTTAGGATGCGGCGGCTACTTAGTGTTTGATTACACCGAGGCCCTGACGGTGATCGACGTGAACACCGGCAGCTACAAAGGGGAAACCAACCTTGAAGAAACGGCCTTTTTCACCAACCTGCAAGCGGGGAAGGAAATCGCCCGCCAAATCAGGCTGCGCGACATCGGCGGCATAATTGTCATTGATTTTATTGATATGGCAAACGAGGGAAACCGGGACAAAACATTGAAAAACTTAAACGACGCTCTGTCAGGCGACCGCATGAAGCCGCGCGTGTTAGGCATAACGGCGCTGGGGCTGGTGGAGATGACCAGGAAAAAATCCCGCCAGAACACCGCCGCCGCCCTTTTTGCCGAGTGCCCGGTCTGCGGCGGGAGCGGCTATGTAAAATCGCCCGAAACGGTGGCGGTAGCGGTTCGGCGCAAATTGGCCGGCACAACCGGTTCCCGCCCCCTGATTTTGCAAGCGCACCCATTGGTCGCCGAATGGTTCACCAATTGCGAGCTGCAACGGCTGCCGCGCGGCCTGAAGATCAAAGTGCAGGCGGTGGAAAACATGCATCCGGAAACATTTGCGATACTCACCGTTTGACGGGCAAGCGGCGTGCCATGGTTTTGCTTGTTTGCCGCCCCCGTCCGTTTCGCCCCGCGCCATGGCCGTTTGCGCTTGCGGCCAAACGGCGTTCGTCGTTTCGCGGCTGTTTCCCCGGGGACGCCGCGGCCGTTCGGCGCTTTGCCGGTTTTTTGCCGCGCTTTTCCTGCCGCGCTAAAAAAACATGGTTTTTCGCGTAATATTGCCCCCTTTTCGGTTGCCCTGGCTTTGGCCTTGACATTATGGCGCGTGCCGTTGATGGGCAGGGCAGCGTGGGCAAATTGGGACGCAAAGGCGCCATGGTTTTAAACGGGGAAACAGTATGGGCGGCGCAAAGCGCCATGTTCGGGCGATAAATGAGGAGGGGGAACATTGTTAGTAATTTTCGACAAATGCCAAGACCCTTATTTTAATTTGGCCAGCGAGGAATTTTTGCTGGCCGAGCGGCGGTTCGCCCAGCCGGTAATCCGGTTGTGGCAAAATTCCCCTGCGGTAATCGTCGGCCGGTTTCAAAACACCCTGGCGGAAATAAACCGGGAGTTCGTCGCGGAAAAAAGCATAGCGGTTGTAAGGAGAATTACCGGCGGCGGCGCGGTTTATCACGATTTGGGCAACGTAAATTATACCGTCGCGCAGCCGACAAGCGGCAAAATTATTGATTTTGCCCACTTTACCGAACCGGTCATTGAGCTTTTGGCCGGTTACGGCATAAAGGCGGAAAATCACGGCCGCAACGACATCGAGGCATGCGGCTGCAAAATCTCCGGCGGCGCCCAGACGATAAAAGACAACCGGGTGCTGCATCACGGGACACTTCTTTTTGCCGTGAAGCTCGACACGCTGGCGCAGGCCCTGCGCGCGAAAGAACACAAACTTGCCACGCGGGGGGTATCGTCCATCAGGGAGCGGGTCGGCAATATAGTTGATTTCATGCGGCAGCCTTTGCCGGTGGAAGTTTTCCTCAAGGATCTGGAGAAACATTTCCTTAAACAGCCGGGCAGCCGGCCCTATGAATTTTCGGCGCGCGAGCAGGCGGCGATCCAAAAGCTGCGCGACGATAAATATAGCCGCTGGGAATGGAATTACGGGCAGTCGCCTGATTTTAACATTGAACGGACGGTAAAATATCCCTGGGGGGAACTGGCGCTTTTTTTGCTGGCAAAAGGTGGGCGGATAGAAGAAATAAGCGTATACGGCGACTTTTTCTCGCAATCCGACGTGAGGGGGGCTTTTCGCAAATTGCGCGGCGCGGCCCTCGAAGAAGCTTCCCTGCGGGAAAAGATACGGCAAATGGACTTGGCCGCCGTCCTGCCGGAACTTACGGAACAAGAACTGCTGGCGCAGCTTTTGAACGCTGCCTGATACCGTTCTAAGCTTAAATCGGGTTGCTTTGCGGCCAATTTGCCATACTGCTGCGCCAGTTTCCGGGCAGGTTGCATCCAAAGCGCCGTCCTTGCAAACGGCGGCATAAAAAGGCCTTGCCGGGGCGGAATTTTTATTTGACAACGCGGCGCAATTCATATATTATGATAGCGTAAATACATGGCGGCAAAACAAAAACGTCCGTCCGGCGCGTTTTCCCGGGTGGGCGGCGGCAGGCAACATATTGTAGAAAATGTTACCTGCTGTTTTTTCCTTTTGCCAGCAAACACGGGCGTTCCTGTGTTTTGATTTTGTTTGTTCGCGCGGGGCGCATCTCCCCTGAAAGCAGCCGGACGGCTCTACAGGCGGCTTGCAAACGAACGACAGGTAAC
>JAISLQ010000011.1 GCA_031290885.1 Acidaminococcales bacterium | reverse complement strand
GCGCGGCGCGGCGGGATTGCCGGCCAAAGAAAGCGCCCTTAAAGAAGACATAGAGCAAAAAGAAACGGGGAAAGCGGCGATTGCGATTTTAAAGCCCACTCTGCCGGGCATTGAGTTTTCCCGGGAAGAAAAACCGGCGCCGGCCACGGACGCAGCCGCGCCGGAAAAAAGCGTGGCCAGTTTCAGCGAAAGCGAGCTGCGCGGTTTTGCGCGAACCGCCGGCAAAGCTTTGCGCGGCAACATTTAATTTGCGGGGGACTTTAGCGATCCGCTCCGGCGCCGCGCCGTGCATTTTTCGGCCTGGCCGCACAAGGGAGCGCGCCAGTGCGTTTCGCGCGCATAGGGCCGTAAAAACGTCCGCCGACAAGTCATGCAGAAAATCTCTTGCCGCGGCATCCGCAAGCGATTGCCGGAGGTTGCCGATAATATTATTACGCTATTTATAACAGGGGGTTGTGATGGAAATAACGGATTATTGCAAAAAATGCGCCGCCGTTGGCGTTGTGCTCATGTTTGCGCCGATATGCGCGGCGACGGCGGCGGCGGAAGAAGCCGCCGTTGAGGGAGCGGGCAAGACTGTAGCCGCGGAAGTGGCCAGGCCATCGGAAATAGCCCCGGCCGTGAATTTGCCGCCCGCAATAGCCGCCCAATCCACGCCGATTGAAGCCAAACCGGAAAACCAGGCGGCGGCGCTGGGCAAGACGGTAACCGAAGTTACCGTGGAGGGAGGGAAGAATGTCCCTACCGATAATTTAATCCCGCTTTTTCGCGTAAAACCGGGCATGACTCTGTTTGAGGACGGCGTAAGCCAGGATTTGCAGATGATTTACGAAACGGGCTGGTTTTATGACGTTCAGGCGCAATACTCGCTTGTGCCCGAAGGGGTCAGGGTAAGTTACAAAGTCAGCGAAAACCCGGTGCTGGACAAAGCGGTCATTACCGGCAGTTCGGTTTATTCCGACAATCTTTTGAAAAGGCTGCTTGGCCTTGAGACCGGACAGGTAATAAACAGCAAGCGCCTGAGCGAGGGAATGCGCGCGATAGAGACCGCCTACAGTCGCGACGGGTACATACTCGCGCGGGTAACAAATATTGATATGCAGCCGGACGGCATGCTTGCGGTCGACATAAACGAAGGCATTATCGAAGGTTTCAGCATTGTCGGCAACAAAAAGACCAAAGAGCGGGTCATTTTGCGTGAGCTCAGGCTCTATAAAGGCGAGCCGTTCAATGTCAATGACGGGCGGCGCAGCATGCAGCGCGTATTTAACCTGGGCTTTTTTGAGGACGTGAACATCAAGCTCAATCCCGGTCGCACGCCTAACGGCGTGGAAGTCGAGGTAACGGTCGTGGAAATGCCGACAGGCACTTTCGGCATAGGCGCGGGCTACAGCGAGGCCGACGGCCTTGTCGGGATGATCATGCTCGGCGACAAAAACCTGCGCGGCACCGGCGACAGCGTGAACGTGCGCTGGGAATTCGGCGGGGTTGACAATAAAAACTACGACCTTGCTTACCGCCACCCTTGGCTGGACAGGCACGGCACCACTTTGGGCTTTAACATATACGACGTTACGCACGAATATGAAGAGCTTGACGACGACGGCAACGAAAAAGCCTATTACGACCGCAAGCGCAAAGGCATGGAGTTCTACTTGTCCCGGCCGGTCAACGATTACATCACCGATTCCATTACTTTTAAATTCCGCGACGACATTTATGTGCGCCCGGTACCGGGCGAAGAACCGCAATGGTACGAAACGCATCCCGGGGACAGGGCGGGCAGCTTCGGCAAAACCCACAGCATCGTCCTTAGCCGCGCGATAGACAAAAGAGACAACATACACAACCCTTCGCGCGGCCAATTCGCTCAGTTTTCCGGCGAATTTGCTGGAATTATGGGCGGCGACTTTGATTTTAGCAAATATACCATCGAAGGGCGCGCGTACTTTCCCGCCGGGCGCGGCAACGTCTGGGCCTTTCGCGCCGCCTTGGGCTACGCCACGGGCGTCATGCCGATCAGTCAGCGTTTTTCCTTAGGCGGCGACAACTACCTGCGCGGTTACAAGGACGATCGTTTCTACGGCTATAAAATGCTGTCAGGGACCGCCGAATACCGTTTTCCCATCGCGAAGAATTTCCAGGGGGTCGCCTTTTCCGACATTGGCTATGCTTGGGACAAAGGGGACGCCATAAACCTTAACGATGTGGAATACGGCTACGGCGTGGGGTTAAGGATAAATTCCCCGTTAGGGCCGATCCGCCTTGATTACGCGCACGGCGACAGATGGCGGCTGCATTTTAGCTTCAGTACGCAGTTCTGACCTGGCGCGGCCTTTTATGAAACCAATGCGGGTGCTGCTGGTTTTATTGGCGATAAGCTTTGGGGTTCCCTGCGCGGCGGCCGCGCGGACGGTGGAAGAAATAACGGTAAATGTTTTCGACGTAACGGGCGGCGCGAGCGCCCCGGTCCTCGCGCGCATGGCCTACAGCATGAAAGCGGCGGGCGAGCAAATCATGGCCGGCAAGGCGGTTGACCATATCGAGCTCAACAACGATATCTATGCGGCGGTGCTGGCCGATGTCGCCAACAGGGTCTTTACCGGCTACAACACCGAAAAAATCCTGATAACGCCCGGGGAAGATACAATTGCCGACTTTTATGTAAGGCCGTGGGGAGCGGTAACCGACGAAATAAAAGTTGCCGTTCACCTGTCGGGCGCGGACGAATTATGGTCCGGGCTGTTTAAGGAAGAAACGGACAGCTTGCGCCTTGCCGCCGAGCGGATACTGAAAGGCATATCCGTGGACGCCGTCGATTGGGCCGGCATCCCGGCCAAAAGAGAGATCCGCGAAATCCTGAAAGCGCGGATGCCTTATTTTCAGGCAACAGTCGATATATATTCCGACGGCGGCGCCGTGGCTGTTGACATCGTTTTGCTGCCGGTAGGCCGCAACGTGCAGGGAGTAAATTACGAACTGCGTTCTTATACCGTGCCGACGCTGGTTTTAAACGACGCTAGAAAGCGCCTGGGCGATTATGTGGGGAAGTTGCGCGGCCTGCCGGTGGAATTTGTGGCGCGGCATGAAAAAGAGATAAAAGGCATCATAAAGGCGCAGGCGGAAAAAGAACGCATAGCGCGCCAGTACAGCCTGAAAGCCGACGTTGAGCTGTCCGCCGGCGCGGACGCCGATGTTGGCATAACGCTGGATTCGGAGCAATATCGTTTCTGGATAGAGGGCTATATCGACATTGCCCGCGCGGACAGATCGGCGTCAGGCCGGGCGCATATCGGCAGGTTGATTTCCCGCGCCGATGAAATCTTCCTGGAAGCCACTTTTTACGCAAATGAAGTAACCTGGAAATTTGACCCGGGCATTTCCCGCCGCTGGGGAAACACGGTTTTGAGCGCGCTCGTTCGCTTGCCGGAGCGGGAGGCGGGGATGCGGCTGGAGGCTGGGTTTTTGAAAAACTGGCTGCTGAGGGTGGAAAAATTCTCCGGCGCCCGCCGCCCTGAATTCGGTTTGCGTTACCGGCTGCATGAATTTTTGGCCTTTGAATTTATCGTGGGGGAAAAAGAAAACTATTTCCGGGTGGTCGGCAATTTGTGATAAATTTGTGATAGTTGCAGAATTATAATTGAAAGTATCTTTTGACACTGCTATAATGAGATTATCAAAATTAAGGAAGAGGTCGTGAAATGAAAAACGCAAACAAACAAAACGTCAAAATCATCGCGTTAGCCATTGTCGCTTTTTTTGCCTTAGGCATAGTAGGCGTTGCCGTTACCCAGACGCAGGTAAGCTTTGCCGCGCCGTCCCAGAACTCGGCGATCGGCTATATCGATATGCGCCGGGCCATACAGAGCCATCCTGACATGCCGAATTATCAAGCCGAAATACAAAAAGAAAGCGAGACTTTGCAAAAAGAATTTGACGAGAAAGCAGAAAGCATGAACGATCAGGAAAAACAGCGCTACATGGCGCAACTGCAGCAGCGTCTGCGGCAAAAAGACGAAAGCCTGCTCAGCGCCATAAACGCGAAAATCGAGGAAGTCGTGAAAAAGGTCGCGGCCAACAAAGATTTGTCGGTGGTCGTGCTAAGGGAAATCGTCATCTACGGCGGCACGGATATAACCGAGGACGTCATAAAGGCTTACGGCAAATAACCCGGGGTTCAAACAAGGCGGCGGCCTTTCCCGTCCGCCGCCCGTATATCTTCCTTGGCGATGTCAGCGCGGAGACCCGTTAATGGGTCTCTTTTGCTGAAAAAACAATTAGGGGAGCGATTAATGAAAAAAATGCCGATCGCCTTGTTATTGCCCGCCTTGCTGGTCTTGCTGCTTTTGGCGCCGGCCTGCGGACGGGAAAGGGCGGACGCTTTGCCGGTCGCGGCTTTCGCCGCGCTGGACTTAAAGAAAGCCTTGGCGGCGCATTATCTTTATCCCGAATGGCAGGCGGCGGCCAACAATGAATCGGCTTTGCTAAAGAGAAAAGAAAGCCAAACCGGTTGGCGCAAAACGTGGGCGGCCGCCGACGACGAAATAGCGGCGGGAAGCGGAACCGGCCGGGAAAATTTCCTGCAGGCCGATTTGTCCGTGCGGATAAGCGAGCTATATTTAGCGGAACGTGCGCGCCTTGACGAAACGGAACGGGCAGAAAAGCTCAAGGTTACGGAAAAAATGAAAAATGCCATAGCTGCCGTTGAGGAAGAATACCGGCTGCCGCTTTTTAACCTCAAGGCCAATATAGAAGCGATCGCGCCTTTGCCGCGCCGGCGGGAAGAAAGCCGCGAACGGAAAGAAAGGCTGCTGGCCGCGCTGGAACAACTGCAGGCGGAAAAAAACGCCAGAATAAGCGCCCTTTATAAAGAAGCGGAAACATCCCTGCGGCAGATTATGAAAGAGCGTGAAGCGGAATCCGCCCTGCGCGTCAAAGAAACGATAGAAAGTTTGCGGCAAGGGAGCGTTCCGGCGGACGGCGGGGCGCGCCGTTTGGAACTGCCGGAGGCCGTTTACGCCCGGCTTGCCGCTTTGGAAAAGGAACTGACTGAACAAAAAATCGCCAAAGACCGGCTTTACTTGCGCATGTACGAAGACATTGCCAGCCAGGCCGCCAGGGTCGCCGTGCAAAATAGATACGCGGCAGTATTGGTTGGCGTCAAAACAAACATAACAGCCGCAGACATTACGAGCAACGTAATCGCCGGGCTGCCTGAAAAAAGCAAATAATCTGCGCTGAAAGGGAGCGAATCGCCAATGAAAAAGAATTTTTTGCTTGCGGCATTTTTAACGGCCTTTGTGTTCATCGTTGCCGGCTGCAGCGGCCGCAACGCCGATTTTGGCTATGTTGACATGCAGAGGGTGGTGGCGGAGAGCGCCAAAGTAAAAGAACTGCAAGAGCAAATACAGCTCAAGGCGAAAGAATTTGACGAACTTGCCGAAAAAGAAAGGGCTTCCCTGAGCGCGGAAGAATACCAGCGCAACCAGCAATTGCGCCGGGGGGAAATAACGGCTTTGGGCAAAGACATAGAAGGCCAATTTGAAACCATCCTCAACAAAGCTATGGCGGAAGTGGCGAAAGACAAAGGGCTGGGCGCTGTCTTGGCCAAAAACAGCGTTCTGCACGGCGGGACGGACGTTACCGATGACGTGCTGAAAAAAATCAATTAATCGGGGGCTTAAGATGCTGGCAGGTAAATCTTTAAGCGAGATCGCAGGCTTGATCGGGGGTACGGTTGCCGGCGAGCCGGGCAAGCTGATTTTTGGCGTTACGAACATAGAAGACGCCGGGCCGCAGGACATAACCTTCGCCGTGCCGCCGCATCTTGAAAAAGCGGAAAAATCCGCCGCCGCCGCAGTAATCATCCCTCGGGGGGCGGCCTTTTCCCGCGACAAGCCGGCGATCGCGGTCGACAACCCGCGCGCCGCTTTTGCCCTTGTGCTGGAGCTTTTCACTCCGGCGCCGCGCATCCGGCGGGGAGTGCATCCGGCGGCGATCGTTGCCGATAGCGCGCATGTCGGCGCGGACGCCGCGATCATGCCGCTGGCGGTAATCGACGAAGACGCCGAGATCGGCGACGGCGCGATAATTTATCCGCACGTCTATATCGGGCGCGGCTGCAAAATAGGCAAAAACTGCCTTATTTATGCAAATGCCAGCATTTACGCCGGCTGCCAAATCGGCGACCGGGCAATCATCCACAGCGGCGCGGCCATTGGCGGCGATGGGTTCGGCTATGTGGCTGTCGGGCGGGAACAGCGCAAAGTGCCGCAGATAGGCAACGTAGTTTTGGGCGACGACGTGGAAATAGGCTGCAACGCCTGTATTGACTGCGGCACGACCGGCAGTACATTTATCGGCAAAGGCACGAAAATAGATAACTTAGTACATGTCGGGCACAATGACGTTATCGGCGAAAATTGCCTTTTGATCGCGCATGTCGGCATCTCCGGGAGCGTGCGGGTAGGCAATAACGTTACCTTTGCCGGGCAGTCGGCGACGGTGGGGCATATAAAAATCGGCGACAACTGCGTTTTTGGCGGCAGGGCCGGGATCATATCGGATGTGCCGGACAATTCGGTATATGCCGGCTTTCCCGCCCGGCCGCACAAAGAATGGCTCAGGCAGGAAGCGCTGCAGCGGAAACTGCCTGATTTTTCCAAGCGTTTGCGGGCGCTTGAAGCGCAAGTTGGCGAATTGGAGCAAAAAAAACAGCGGCAGGCCAGGCCAAAGAATATTTGACGCGAAGCGGTAGGCGGGGGTGTTCTCTTGATTGCGGCAAAAGGCGGGCAAGGCCGGCAAAGCGCAGCTTTTGCCGGCGGCAAAATGGCGTGGCTCTTGGGGCGGGGGTGTTCCCTGTTGGGCGGGTTTGCCGCGCCGGATATGGTTCGCCCGGCGGCAAAAAACAAAGCCCTAATTTTACTGCCGCTGCTACTTTTGGGCGCTTTTTGCCGGCCGGCCGGCGCCGCCGTCAACTGCAACGGCACAGACGGCCTGATCAATATCCCGTCCGCCTACGTCCGCCCGGCCTGGAAAGCGGGGATGGGCTATTTTTACGCCGACGGCGGCGGCGTGGTCGCGGGCAATGTCAATCTGCCCGGCGACATGGAACTGTCGTGCCGATACACATTGGACGGCCGCGGCTTGTCTGGCGGCCGTTATAACCTTAAAATCGCGCTTTTAAAAGAAAAAATATTGGCGCCGGCCATTGCCGCCGGGGCGGAGGACTTAGCCGGCGAAAATCGCCGCTCCTATTACCTTGCCGTGAGCAAACAGGGCCCGTGGGGGCTTCGCCTGCATCTCGGGGCGAAAAGCGCCGCAGGGCTTTTCGGCGGATTGGAAAAACAATTCAAATTAAAAGGCGATCTGCGAAAAATGCTGCCATTCATTCCGCTTTTCACGCTAATGCTGGAATATGACGGGCACAACTTCAATTACGGCCTTTACGCGCGCAATTCGCGCGGAATGAGGATAGATGTCGCCTGGCGCGGGTTTGACAACAAATTTATAATCGGCGCGCAAAAAGAATTTTGAGGCTGGCACTATATGTGGCAATACTATATGATGAAGGCCATAAGCAAGCTGGCCTGCCTTTTGCCGGACAAGGCGCGGCGGTTGGCCGGCGCGGCTTTGGGGAGGGTTTTTTGGCTCGGCGTCCCCCGCTGGCGCAAATGCCTGGCGGCGGCGCAGGCGCGAATGTGCCTTGGCATTTCCGACCCCGAGGCGAGGGCCGTAGTAAAGGGCAGCGTACTCAAATACGGCGACATGATCATGGAAGTTTTGTCTTTCCCCGCTTTAAGCAAAGACAACATACGCGCTAAAGTAGCATTGGCCGATGAAGGACGGTTTCAAGAAATAATCGCGCATCCTAAAGGGTTCGTGCTGGCGACGGCTCACTTTGGCAACTGGGAGCTTTTGGGCGCGGCGATGAGCCTTTACGGTTGCCGGCTGGTCGCGGTGGCGCAAAAGCAACACAATAGCGCCATGGACAGGTTCATCAATGAATACCGCGCCTTGGTGGGCGAACACGTTACTTACCGCACAGGCGTGCTGGAAATGGCTCGTATGCTGGAAAAAGGCTTTGCCATCGGCCTCCTGGCGGATCAGGACGGCGGCAAAGGCGGCGTAAAGGTGGGCTTTTTCGGCCGCGAATCTTCCTGCCCGCAAGGGCCGGCCGCTCTTTCCAGGTTGAAAAAAGTGCCTTTGTATCTTATGCTTTTGCGTCAACGGGAGGACGGCAAGCACGAAATATTTGTCAAAGGCCCGATAGAAGGGGAAAATACCGGCGACCGGGAAACCGACATTAAAAACACCACGGCCGCGCTGATGGCGATGCTGGAAGAGGAGATCCGCAAAGACCCGGCCATGTGGTTTTGGCTGCACGATCGCTGGAAGGTGAAAAAACATTTTCACAAATTAAATTGAGGGGGATTGCTTTGGCGGCAACAGGACAAAAACAAAACACCATTGCGTCAAGTTTTTACTATAAAGGCATAGGGCTTCATTCCGGCAAACCCGCCCGGATTGCCTTTAAGCCTTTGCCGCCGGGCAAAGGGATAGAGTTTGTCCGCGCGGACCTGCCCGGGCGGCCGGTGATACCGGCTAAAGCGGAATACGTCGTATCCGCGCTGCGGGCGACGACTTTAAGCTGCCGGGGCGCGGATGTATTTACGGTGGAACATATCCTCGCCGCTTTGTTCATAGCGGAAATAGACAATTGCCAAGTGGAACTGGACGGGCCGGAACCGCCGGCGGCCGACGGCAGCGCGGCGCCTTTCGTCCGGCTTGTCGCGGAGGCGGGCCGGGCAGAGCAGGCGGCGGAAAGAGAGAGCGCGCGGATAGAAAAGCCACTTGCCGTATACGACGGCGAGCGCTATCTTTTGGCCACCCCCTACGAAGGGCAAAGATTCTCCTTTCTTTCGCTGAGCGATCACCCGCTTTTGGGCGCGCAATATTTTGACGCGCAAGCCGGAAAAATAAACTTTGCCAGTGAAATCGCGCCCGCCCGGACAATTGCCTTTGCGCACGAAATCGAGGGATTAAGGGAAATGGGGCTTGGCCTGGGCGGAAACCAGGACAACGTGATAGTCTACGACGGGGAAAAACCGCTGACGCCTTTGCGCTTTGCCGACGAATTGGTGCGCCACAAGCTGCTTGACCTCATGGGCGATCTTTTTCTGGCCGGCCGCTTTTGCGGGCATGTTACGGCAGTTAAATCCGGACACGCCCTGAACACAAAGCTGGCTTTGCAGATAGCGCAAACCCGGCGGTGAACGGGGATTGCCACTTGCGGCTGTTTCTGTTTTGCTGTGACACTAAAACAAAGGAGTGGGAAGGCCATGATAAGTTTAGACATTTTGCAAATACAGGAAATTTTGCCGCACCGTTACCCTTTCTTGCTGCTTGACCGCATACTGGAGCTGGAGCCGATGAAACGCGGGCTCGGCTTAAAAAACGTAACATACAACGAGATACATTTTCAGGGGCATTTCCCCGGCCAGCCGATCATGCCCGGCGTACTTATCTGCGAGGCGATGGCGCAGGTCGGCGGGGTAGTGCTTTTGTACCCGGAAGAGCACCGAAACAAACTGGCTCTTTTTACCGGCATAGACAAAGTAAAATTTCGCCGCCCGGTTGTGCCCGGCGACCAACTGCGCATGCAGGCGGACATTTTGAAAATCAAAAGCAGCATGGGCAAAATCGGCACTCTGGCGTATGTGGAGGGGGAACTGGTGGCCGAAGGGGAATTTATGTTCGCTTTGGTGCAAAACGGGAAGAAATGTTAAGAAAAAAGGTTAATTGGCATATACATTTTGATATAAAGCGGTTTTTTGGCCGTTAAAAGCGTTATTTGGGCTTATTTGTCCAGTTGCGGGCTGGCATATTTATAGATTATGTATAATGATATTCATAAGGCAAAGCGAGTGAAGCCGCTTTATAGCTGGCATGGAAAACACGTGCAAGACAGGCGCCGGCGGCGAGGCGGCCATCTATCTATTAATTGGCGGTGCAGAGACAATATGAAAAAAGAGTCGATAGTTATTCCCCTGCGGAAAATACATGAAAAGGCGGCGATCCACCCCGGCGCGAATATCGGGCGGGACGTAGAGATAGGGCCTTACGCCGTTATCGGGCCGAACGTCTCGATCGGGGACGGCAGCAAGATCGGGGCGCATGTGGTCATAGACGGCTGGACGTCAATCGGCAAAAACTGCGTGATTTGCCCCGGCGCGGTTATTGGCGGCGAACCGCAGGACTTAAAATTTGTCGGCGAGAAAAGTTATGTATATATCGGCGACAATTGCAGCATAAGGGAATTTGTTACGATTAACCGCGCCACGGGCGAGGGCAACGAAACCCGTATAGGCAACAACGTCCTTTTGATGGCGACGACCCATGTCGCGCACAATTGCGTTTTGGGCAACAATGTGATAATATCAAACGGGACGGGTCTGGCCGGACACGCTACCGTCGAGGACAGAGCGGTGATCGGCGGGCTCAGCGGCATACATCAATTCGTTAAGATCGGGCGCAACGCGATGGTCGGCGGCATGGCGAAGATCGTGCAGGACGTGCCGCCTTTTGTCATTGTTGACGGCAACCCGGCCTTTGTCGCGGGGCTTAACAGCGTCGGCATATCCCGGGCCGGCATATCGCCGGCGGTGAGGCACGACCTGAAAAAAGCATACAAAATACTTTACCGCTCCTCCAACAGTTTGGAAGGGGCGATTGCGGAAATGGAACAGGAACTTGACGCCAGCGAAGAGATAGAACATCTTTTGCGTTTTTTGCGCAACGTGAAGCGCGGGATCTGCCGCAACAGGAAAGACGACGGCAATTGAGCCTAACGCTGCGCGGCCGCGCAAAACGGCTCTGCCCGGCGATGGCAAACGGGGAAAGGTAAAAAATGGCGACACAGGAAAAAATAGGCTTGTTGGCTGGAATAGGCTTTTTGCCCATAGATTTCGCCCGTGCCGCTCGCGGCATGGGTTTTCATGTTACGGCGATCGGGCTGGTTCCCGACGTGGAAGCGATTTTGCCGGAAAATGCCGATAAATATTTTCAAATCAGCGCCGGCAAAATCAATAAAATCATCAAAACGCTCAAAAAAGAAGGGGTAACGACCGCCGTAATGCTCGGAAAAGTCAGCAAAGAAGTGCTCTACAAAGGTTTCGGGCTGGATTTCAGGGCGGTCAAGCTGCTGCTTTCCCTGCCCAACCGCAGCGACGACACGATTATGCTGGCGATCGTCGCGGAACTGGAAAAAGAAGGAATAAAAGTGATGGAGCAAACGCGGCTTTTGAGCATCCTCACGCCGCCGGCCGGGGTACTCAGCCGCCGCGCGCCCACGGAAGAAGAAGCAAAAGACATAGACTACGGCTTTAAAATGGCGCTGGCCGCCGGCCAATTGGATATAGGGCAGACGGTTGTGGTCAAAAATCAGGCGATCATGGCGGTGGAGGCGATCGAAGGGACGGACGCCTGCATAAAACGCGGCGGCATTTTGGGCGGCGAGGGCGTGGTCGTGGCCAAAACCGCCAAACCCGGCCAGGACTTTCGTTTCGACATGCCGAGCGTCGGGCTTGAAACCATAAAATCAATGGTGGGCGCCGGCGCCAAAACGCTGGTGGTAGAGGCGGGGCGCACACTCTTCGTGCAAAAAGAGGAAGCCTTGCGCCTGGCCGACAAATACGGCATAGCCATAGTCGCCCGCGCGAAGGAGTAACGCAATGCGGCAGATTATGGTCTGCGCCGGGGAGGCGTCCGGCGACCTTCACGCCGGGGCGCTGACGCAAGAACTCTTGCGGCTCGACCCTTCGCTTTGCGTTTTCGGCATGGGGGGCGAGGCCATGCGCCGCGCCGGGGGCGAAGTTTTATTTGACATAAAAGATCACGGCGTGATGGGGTTTGTGGAAGTCATACGCAAATTGCCGTCGCTTTTTAAGTTGCGGGCCGCCCTGTCGGAACTGATGGACGAAAGGCGCCCGTCCTGCCTGGTGGTCATAGACTATCCCGATTTCAACATGCGCGTGGCCAAAATAGCGCATGGGAAGAATATCCCCGTTATATTTTTTATCAGCCCCTCGGCCTGGGCATGGCGCAAGGGGCGGGCAAAAGAAGTCGCCCGGATAGCCGATACGGTCGCCGCTATTTTCCCTTTTGAACGGGACGTCTATCGGGAAGCGGGCGCCAACGTCGCTTTTGTCGGCCATCCCCTGCTCGACATCGTAAAGCCCGCCGCGCCGGGCAGCGCGGCAAAAATCATGGACAAAAAGCCGGGGCAAAAGTCCATATTGCTCCTGCCGGGCAGCAGGCTGCAAGAGATCGGAAGGCTGCTGCCGGAGATGCTCGCCGCCGCGGCCATCATGTGCGCGCAAGATCCCGCCTGCGTCTTTTACACCATAAAGGCGGACACCATTGGCGAAGAAACACTTAGGAATTATTTTACGCCGGCAACCGTCCCGGTGCGTATTCTAACCGGCAACAATTATGATATAATGAGTTTAGCCGACGCGGCGATCGCGGCGAGCGGCACGGTTACGTTAGAGGCGGCGCTTTGCGGCCTGCCGTCCGTCATAGTTTACAAAACGTCGCCCCTGACCGCTTTTATCGCCCGGCGCTTGGTAAAAATCGAGCATGTCGGCTTGCCCAATATAATCGCCCGCAAAAACATCCTCCCGGAACTTCTGCAAGAGCGCGCCACGGCGGAAAATATGGCCAAAGCGGCGTTCGCTTTGCTCGACCCCCAAAACCGCTTGGCTTTGGCGCAGGATCTGTCCGCCATGAAAGAACGTTTGGGCGAGCCGGGGGCGCTTTTGAAAGTGGCCAGGCTGGTGCTTGGCGCGGCGGAACGTTCTGCTGCGGGGAGGGCTTGATGGGACATTACCTGCGCCTGCTTAAATACCTGAGGCCTTATATGCTGCGGATATCGATCGCCATTGGCTGCACCGTTTTAGCCACGGGCGGGCATTTGGTCGTGCCCTGGCTGATCAAGGACATGATTGACGAAGTGCTGGTGCAGCGCGACTATGCCACGCTCAATATGCTGGCGATAGTGGTTGTGGCCGTTTATTTCGCCAGGGGCGTGTTCTTTTTCGGGCAGAGCTACCTTATGGCTTACGCCGGGCAAAGGGTGGTCATAGACATACGCGCCGACGTTTACCGCCAGATCAACAGGCTCAGCCTTTCCTTTTTTGAAAAAAACCGCACCGGCGCCATCATGAGCTATGTTACAAACGACGTAGCGGCCTTGCAAGGGGCGATGATCCAAAGCGTCATCGACCTCTTTACGGAGGGCGTGGTCCTTTTGGGCTCAATCGCCGCAATGCTCGTTTTAAACTGGAAACTGACCCTCTTTACCTTCGCGACCTTTCCGGCCGTCCTGAAAATCATCGAAATTTTCGGCGGGAAAATCAGAGCTTCCGGCCATCGCATACAAGAGCGCAACGCCGATCTCACCTCCGTCTTGCAGGAAGCGATTGCCTCGGTGCGCGTAGTAAAGTCGTTTGTCCGCGAAAAATATGAAATAGAAAAATTTGAAAAAGAAAACCTGCTCAATTTTCGGGCCAGCATGAAAAACGCCCAATTAGGGGCTACTTTGACGCCGGTCATCGAATTTACCGTCTCCATCGGCGCGACCGGCATTTTGTGGTACGGCGGGCGCGAGGTAATAGCCGGCGACACTACCGCCGGCGCACTGATCGCCTTTTTGATCTACGCGGTCAACATCGCCAATCCAATCAAACGCCTGGCGAAAGTATTTGCAGACATCCAGAAAGCTATGGCGGCGGCGCAGCGGGTATTCAATATTTTGGACATGCCGCCCGACGTCGTGGACAAACCGGGCGCGTACGCCCTGCCGCCGGTAAAGGGCGAAGTGGAATTTAAGAATGTTGTTTTCGGCTACAATCCCGGCGAGCCGGTAGTAAACAACGTGTCCTTCAAGGCCGGGGCAGGAAAGCTCGTCGCGATCGTCGGGCCGAGCGGGGCCGGCAAGACGACTATCGCCAGTTTGCTTTCGCGGTTTTATGATATTGACAGCGGGCAAATACTGATCGACGGCATAAACATAAAAGACGTAACGACAGATTCCCTGCGCGGGCAAATAGGGATTGTCCCGCAGGAAACCGTTCTTTTTAACGGCAGTATTTACAACAACATTTTGTACGGGCGGCTGGACGCATCCAAAGAAGAAATCGAGGCCGCCGCCTTGTCCGCCAACGCGGACGGGTTCATCCGGCAGATCCCCGGAGGTTACGGCGCCCTGCTGGGCGATCGGGGGGTAAACTTGTCGGGCGGCCAGCGCCAGCGCATTTCCATCGCCAGGGCCATTCTCAAAAATCCGCGCATACTCATCTTGGACGAGGCCACATCCGCCCTTGACGCCGAAAGCGAGAAAATCGTGCAGGAAGCGCTGGATCGGCTGCTGGTGGGCAGGACCTCTTTTGTCATAGCGCACAGGCTTTCCACCATACGGCGGGCTGACAGCATATTGGTGCTGGACAAAGGCAGGTTGGTCGAAGAAGGCAGCCATGACAGCCTTCTGCTTCGCGGCGGCTTATATACAAGGCTTTATCAGGCTCAATTCGCAAAGGCGCGGGTAACGGAGACGGCGAGTGCTATACTTAATCTATGATGTTGCGGCTATATTGCTGTTTATCTTTTGCATCTTTCCCGTGTACATATATCGTTCCTACCGGGAAAAAGGTTTCCCCAAGCGATTCCGCCAGAGCATGGGCTTTTTCCACGACGACGAAATAAGCGCCGTGGCCGGGCGCGGCGCCATCTGGATACACGGGGCATCGGTTGGGGAAATAGTGGCGACAAGCCCTTTGGTCAAAGAAATACGCAAAACCTTTGCCAATGTGCCGATCGTCGTCTCGGCCGTCACCACGGGCGGCTACGCTATGGCGAAACAGATTATCCCGGAAGCCGACGCCGTGATTTTTTTCCCGTTGGACATGCCCTTCGTCAGCGGCATGGTGGTCGAACGCATCCGCCCGCGTATCTTCATGCCGGTCGAAACCGAGTTGTGGCCGAACTTTTTGCATGAAATAAATATGCGCGGCATACCGGTGATGATGGTAAACGGCCGCATAAGCGACAAAAGCGTAAAAACCTATAAATACCTTTTGGGCATCCTTGACAACATGCTGGGCAGCGTAGGGCGCTTCTGCATGCAGTCCGCCCTTGACGCCGAATATATAATGCGGCTGGGGGCCGACCCCAAAAAGGTCGTCATAACCGGCAACACCAAATTTGACCAGACCTATGCCGAAGTTACGCCGGAAGACAAAGGGCGCTTTCTGGTGGAAATGGGCATTGAGAAAAGTCATCCGGTCATTGTGGCCGGCAGCACCCACCCGGGCGAAGAAAAAGCGCTTATCGACGCTTTCGCCGCCGTGCGCGCAAAATTTCCCCGCGCCTGCCTTTTGCTTGCCCCGCGCAAACCCGGGCGCAACAACGAAATACAAGCGGCGGCGCGGGAAAAAGGCTTTGACTGCGGCAAGCGCTCGGAACTTTTGCGCCAGGCAGAAGGTCAAAGGGCGGAATTTCCGGTCATACTCGTCGACACCATCGGCGAACTGGGCCGTATTTACGCGGTCGGCGACATTGTGTTCGTCGGCGGCAGCCTGATAAAGCACGGCGGGCACAACGTGCTGGAACCGGCGGCGCACGGCAAGCCCATCATTGTAGGGCCCAATATGTTTAACTTTAAAGACTCCTATTCGCTTTTAAGCAATCGCGGGGCCTGCGTTACGGTAAACAGCCAGGCGCAGCTCATCGAACAGCTTTTAAGGATACTTTCCGACGATTGCCTCAAGGCGAGCATGGGCGCGGCCTCTTACGCCGTCATAGAAGAAAACCGCGGCGCGGCGGTAAAAAGCATGGTATTTCTGAAAGAAGTGCTGGCAGGGCCCGTGGCCAAATCCCAGCCGCGCCCCTATTCCATCATCAACTGGTCGTCAAGCGAAGACAACAGCCTTTCCAAACGCATGGAATTTAACCTTTACCAGCTCCTGCACGGCAACGTGCGAAGCGGCTGGGACATTGTCATCTTGTCTTTTTTCAGCTTTTCCTCCCTCTTGTACGAGTTTGGGCTGGCGGCCAAGCTGCTTCTTTATAAAACCGGCGTGTTCAGGAAAAGCCGCCTTTCCTGCAAGGTCATCAGCCTTGGCAACATAACCCTCGGCGGCACGGGCAAAACGCCTACCGTCAAAACCCTTGCGACGATGATTTGTTTCATGGGCTACAAAGTAGCCGTGCTCAACCGCGGTTACCGCGCCCGTTGCGACAAGCCCGTGGGGATAGTCTCCGATGGGCGGCGCATTTACATGAACGCCTATGAAGCGGGCGACGAGGCCTACCTTTTGGCCAAACAGTTGCCGGGCGTACCGGTAGTCATCGGCAAAGACCGCGCGATCAGCGGCGAATATGTGGCGAAAAACATGGACGTCGACGTGCTTATCATGGACGATGGCTATCAGCATTGGCAGCTGGCGCGCGATCTTGACATAGTTTTGGTGGATACGCTCAACATGTTCGGCAACAGCTGCCTCCTGCCTCGCGGCACGCTGCGCGAACCGCTTTCCCATCTGGACCGGGCCGATATATTCCTCCTGACCAAAGTCGATCAGTCGCTGGATTTTTCGCGCAAATACGTGCGTTCCGCCCTGACGAGGAACAACCCCTCCGCGCCTGTCTTTGAAAGCATACACATGCCGCTGCATTTCATAGAGATTGCCGAATGGGACAAAGAAAGCGGCGAAAAATGTCTGCCGGCAGGGGATTTGCGCGACAAAGCGGCCATCGCCTTCTCCGCGATAGGCAACCCCGCCTCCTTTGAACAGACGATCACCGATCTCGGCGTCCACCTCATTGAAGCCATCCGCTACCCGGACCATCACGACTACAA
Source organism: Acidaminococcales bacterium (assembly GCA_031290885.1). Taxonomy (NCBI): domain Bacteria; kingdom Bacillati; phylum Bacillota; class Negativicutes; order Acidaminococcales; species Acidaminococcales bacterium. The sequence goes on along the minus strand of JAISLQ010000011.1, from coordinate 9,498 downwards.
CATGAAAGAAATGGAGTACATCATGGAGCGGGCGGCCGGCAAACGGGCGGAAGCGATCATTACCACCGAAAAAGACGCGGTGAAAATACCAAAAGAATTTATCGCGCTCCAACGCTCCTGCCCCCTTTACATCCTGTGCATAGAAGTAAAATTGATCGGCGACGGCGCGGTTTTCCGGAAAGTCCTGTCGAAAGCGCTGGCCGGGGAAGAAGCGAAATAATGGACAAAGCAAAAGTCGTATGCATAATCCCGGCCAGATACGCGTCTACCCGCCTGCCGGGCAAACCTCTGGCCGATATAGCGGGAAAGCCGATGATTCAGCATGTTTACGAAAGAGCGTGCCGGGCGTCCTTGGTCGGCGCTGTGGCCGTCGCGACGGACGATGCCCGGATATACGGCGCGGTCGCCGCTTTCGGCGGCCGCGCCGTGCTGACATCCCCCGCGCATGCCAGCGGAACCGACCGGCTGGCGGAAGCGGCGGCACATTGCAAAAAGGCGGCTGTGATCATCAACGTGCAGGGCGACGAGCCTTTGATCGAGCCGGAACTGATCGATCGCCTGGCGCGCGCCCTGCTGGAAGATGCGCGCCTTAAAATGGCGACGGCCAAGGCACCTTTGCCGGAGGAGGAATACGGCGATCCGGCGGCGGTAAAAGTAGCCGTGGACAATGAAGGCCGCGCGCTTTACTTTTCGCGTTCGCTCATCCCTTACCCGCGCTGCCCGGGCGTGGCCGCCCCTTTTAAACACGTGGGGATATACGCCTACCGAAAAAGCTTCCTTTTGCGTTTCGCGCGCCTGCCGCAAGGCCTGCTGGAACGCGCCGAAGGCCTTGAACAGTTGAGGGCGTTGGAAAACGGCTACAGGATAAAAGTCCTAACGGCGGAATCGCCGGCTTTCGGCGTGGACACGCCGGAGGACCTCGCAAAAGTAAACGCGCTGCTTAGGGCTGGCGGCGCGGGAAAAACTGTATGAAACGGCGGGAAAGATCATGAACGCAGTAAAAATAGGCGGCTGCGCGGTCGGCGGCAAAAACCCCCTGCTGCTCATCGCCGGTCCGTGCGTGTTGGAAGGTTATCAAAGGACGCTTATGATCGGGCGGGAAGTTAAGGCCATAGCGGACAAACTTGGTATGCCCTATGTGTTTAAAGCGTCCTTTGACAAAGCCAACCGTTCGTCTTTTGAATCCTTTCGCGGCCCGGGCATGGAGGAAGGCTTAAAACAGCTTGGCGCGCTGAAAAAAGAACTGGCCGTGCCGGTCGTCAGCGATATACACGAACCGGGGCAGGCGGCGGCCGCCGCGTTGACGCTGGACATTTTGCAGATACCGGCTTTCCTGTGCCGGCAGACCGACCTTATCTACGCCGCCGCCCGGACGGGAAAAGCGATAAATGTAAAAAAAGGCCAATTTCTCGCTCCCTGGGACATGAAAAACGTCATAGCCAAGATACGCGAAGCCGGCAACGAAAACATTCTGCTCACCGAGCGCGGGGCAAGTTTCGGGTACAACGCCTTGGTTACGGATATGCGCTCTTTGCCGATCCTGCGCTCTTTCGGCTATCCGGTAGTGATGGACGCCACCCACAGCGTACAGGTGCCGGGCGGACAGGGGAAAACGTCGGGCGGACAGGGCGAATTTGTTCCCTGCATAGCGCGGGCGGCGGCGGCGGCCGGCATAGACGCCCTTTTCCTCGAAGTGCACGACAACCCGGAAGAAGCCCTCTCCGATGGCCCGAACATGATCCGGACAGACCAGCTGGAAAAACTCCTGGCGGACGTACTGGCAATAGACGCGGTCCTTCGCCGGAGCGGCCTGAAATGACCCCGCCAATCTTCAATATAGGCGGAAAATATGATATATTTTATAAAGGACTTCTGACAGGGGAGGCAAAAAAATGCTCGATTGCGCCCGCACAGTATTGCGGACAGAAGCCGAAGCCATTCTTGCGCTCGTGCCGCGGATCGGCGGCGAATTTGCAACCGCCCTCAAACTCATCCTGGCTTGCCGCGGCCGGACCGTGCTGACCGGCATCGGCAAATCCGGCTTGGTTGCCCGCAAAATATCCGCTACTTTGGCCAGCACCGGCACGCCTTCTTTTTTCCTGCATCCGGCCGAAGGCATACACGGCGATCTTGGCATGGTAACGGAAGACGATATCGTCATGGCCCTTTCCAACAGCGGCGAAACCGCCGAACTTTTGCAATTGCTTCCCTCCCTGCGGCGCATCGGGGCGAAGATAGTCGCGCTGTGCGGTTCGGAAAACTCCACTTTGGTCCGGGCGGCGGATATTTTTCTTGACGTCCGGGTGGAAAAAGAAGCCTGCCCGCTGGGGCTCGCGCCTACCGCCAGCACTACGGCGGCACTTGCCTACGGCGATGCGCTGGCAGTTTCATTGCAATCCATGCGCAAATTTTCCGCTTCCGACTTCGCGGTTTTTCATCCCGGCGGGGCGCTGGGCAGGAAACTGCTTCTTACAGTGGACGACGTCATGCACAAAAATGACGACGTTCCGCTCATCAATCAGGACAAAACCGTGCGCGAAGCCCTGTTTGTCATAACCGACAAAAGACTGGGCTCGGTTGGCGTCATTGACGGCGTTGGCCGCATGGCGGGCATTATCACCGACGGCGACATACGGCGCGGGCTGATGAAAGGCTATGAATTTCTGGACAGGCCGATACGGGAAATGATGACCGCGACCCCCAAAACCATCACCCGTGAAAAATTGGCCGCCGAAGCCCTGCGCGTTATGGAAAGCAACAAACCGCGGCCGATAACCGTGCTGCCGGTGGTCGACGGCGACAAAAAGATTGTCGGCCTCCTGCACATGACCGACCTTGTCCGGCAGGGAGTCGTTTAGTGGACAGCTTGGCGCGCGCGCGCAAAATAACCTGCATGGTTTTCGACGTGGACGGTACGCTCACCGACGGGCGGATTTACATGGGGCCGTCCGGCGAAGTGTGCAAAGCTTTCAGCGCCAAGGACGGCCTGGCCATAAAAATGGCCGGGCGCTTGGGCTACAAAACGGCGATCGTTACCGGCCGCGCTGGCCGGATCGTGAAAGAGCGCGCCCGGGAACTGGAAATAGCCGAAATTTATCAGGGCGTTGCCGACAAAGCCCCGGTGATCGGGAAAATTTGCCAAAAATTCGCTATAACGCCGGAGCAGATCGCCTATGTCGGCGACGACCTGAACGACCTTGCGGCCATGCGCCTGGCGGGTTTTGCCTGTGCGCCCCTGGACGCGGCGGACGCCGTGAAGGAAGCGGCGCACTTTGTGTCCGGGTTGGGCGGCGGGCGGGGAGCGGCGCGCGAAGCCGTTGAATTTATATTGAAAGCGCAAGACAGATGGGACGCGGGCGTTGAACTTTTGCTGAAAGCAAAATAAGGGTGGGACTTAGAACGGTGTTATACTGGGTTTACCGATGTATCGTCAAAATAGTTTCCCTGCTGCCCTATTCGCTGGTTTTAGCGATCGGGCGGCTGCTGGGCGCTTTATATTACCTTTTGATAAAAAAACAGGTCAATCTGGCGCGGAGCGCCATTTGCGAGCATCTCGCGGTTTCCCGGGAAGAAGCCGGGAAAATCACAAAAGCCATGTGCCGCAACATCGGCATGACCTTTATGGAAATACTCTACATGCCCGCCCTGAACGCCGCCAATATCAGGCAGTTCGTCAAAATAGAGCGCGAGGAGGCCCTGCGGGAAGCCATAGCTGAAAAAAAAGGCGTGGTGGTCCTGGCCATCCACATGGACAACTGGGAATGGCTGGGCGCGGCCTTGTCGCTCTACGGCTACCCCTTGACCAGTTTCATCAAAAAGCAGCCCGGCGAGAGCGTCAACCGTATACTGGAATATCTTAGGACAAAAGTCGGAATAGAACTTTTCACCCGCGGCACCGGGGAGACGGTGGCGGCGGCCAGGGCCATGAAAAAAGGCAAGATGCTGGGGTTTATCGCCGATCAGGACGGCGGACGGGACGGCATATTCGTGCCTTTTTTGGGAACAATGGCCTCTACCCCGGCCGGGCCCGCTTTCTTTGCCCAAAAATTCAAAGCTCCGATCGTTCCCATCTTTATCGTCCGCGACCCCGGCGGCGGACATAAAACCATCGTTTGCGACAAGTTTTACTACGAAGATACTGGCGATCAACAAAAAGACATGTACAACTGCACACGCAAAATGACCGGCATAGTCGAAGGCATCATCAGGCGCTACCCGGATAACTGGCTGTGGTTCCAGCGCCGCTGGAACACGCCTTATCCCGGCGCGGGAAAGGGCGTGCCGGGCGATGCTTAAAAAATACCGTTATATTATGATTGCGGCGGCGCTGGCCATCGCCGTCGTTTGGTGGCTGCTGGAAGGCGGCCCGGTCGGGCCTCCTTCCGGGCACAGGGAAGTCGGCGCGGCTAATATTGTCATGACCGGCGGCAGAATAGCGGAAGAAAAAGACGGTAAAAAAATCTGGGAAATGACGGCCGAAACCATTGAGATTGACAGCAAGACCGGACAAAATACGTTGATCGGCGTAAAAGGCCGCCTCTACCGGCAAGCCGGCGGCGCAATCGACATTGCGGCCGGCGGGGGGACATACGACCCTGAGAATGCGGAGATTTTTCTCAGCGGCGGCGTAACCGCCGTATATTCCGAAGGCTGGCGCTTAAAATGCCGGGAAATAAAATGGGACTCCGCCAAAGGCCTGATCAGCGCCCGGGGCGACGCGGAATTCACCAAAGACGGCCTGTTGGTTTACGGCAGCGAAATACAGGCCGACCGCGAGCTGACCAAAATAAAGGTTGCCGGCGGCGGACTGCGAAAGGGGAAATGATCGGGTGAACGGCATAAACGGCAAAAAATTGCATTTTACATCCCCCAAATCCGTTTTTTGGTTTTCGGGCACAACCGGGGGGCATATGCGGGCGCTGGCGGCGGCGGTTTATATGCTGAAAACGGCGGCGCTGTTTTTGCCCTTGCTCATTTTCAGCATGGAAGTTTTCGCCGCCAACGCCCGGCCGCCGATTACCATCAAGGCGGACGTCGTAACCTATGACTCCGTCGCCGGGGTGAGCACGGCGCAAGGCAATGTGGTCATCACCCAGGAAGACGGCGAAGCTAGGGCGGCGCGCGCCGAATACAACCTGAACACCCGGGAAGGTTTTCTGGAGGGCGGCGTTATCGCCGCCAAGGGCGAGGCCAGTCTTTCCGCCGACCGGCTGTTCATCCGTGGCGAAGGCCGCCTTACGGCCGAAGGTTCGGCGTGGGTGGCGCGGGCGGGTTCCAGCGTTTCAGCGCCGCGCGTGGACTACTGGTCGGAGCGCGGTTACGCCAAAACTTCCGGTGGGCGCGGGACGCTTGTTGAGTCTGCCGAAAACCGGCTGAGCGCGGACAGCATCGAATACGACTTGAAACAAGGCGTCGGCACGGCGGAAGGGAACGTTGATATAGCCTTGAAGAACGGCATTACCGGCGCGGGCGACAAAGCCGTCTACACGGCGGGCGCAGACGGCGCCCAGGGAGAAATAACCCTGTCCGGCAACGCCTGGCTTGTCCAAGACGGCAATAAAATCATAGGCGATCTCTTGATTGTAAATGTCGCGCGCGAAACCTTTGAAGGCAAAGGGCAGGTCAGGCTTGACCTGCCGGTAAAACAGAAAACCCCGCCGCAGGATGCGCCCGGCGCGGCCGATGGCAATAAAGACGCCAGTGGAAGCGGCGGGTAGCCATGTACATTGAAACGCGCTCGCTCGTGAAAGCCTTCCAAAACCGCGCGGTCGTCGACCAAGTAAGCATCAGCGTAAGGCAAGGGACGGTAGTCGGGTTGTTGGGGCCAAACGGCGCGGGCAAGACCACCACCTTCTATATGATCGTCGGCCTGATCCGGCCGGACAGCGGCAGCGTGCTGGTGGACGGGTGCGACGTTACCGGCCTTCCCATCCACGAGCGAGCGCTCGCTGGGATCGGCTATCTGCCGCAGGAACCATCGATTTTCCGCAAGCTCACCGTGGAAGAGAACATCATGGCGATTCTGGAACTTACCGCCGCCGATGCCGCCGAACGCCAAAAAAAAATGGACGCGCTCATCGGCGAATTTAACGTAGGCCACGTGCGCAAACGCAAAGGGCTGGAACTGTCGGGCGGGGAGCGCCGGCGGGTAGAGATCGCGCGCGCCCTGGCGACGGATCCTTCGTTTATCCTCCTTGACGAGCCTTTTGCCGGCATTGACCCCATCGCCGTCGCGGACATACAAAAACTCATAGGCCACCTGGCGGGGCGCGGCATCGGCGTTCTGATCACCGACCATAACGTGCGCGAAACCCTGCGGATCGTGAACCGGGCCTATATCATGAGCGAAGGCAGGATAATCGTCTCCGGCGGCGCGGACGCGATCGCCGAAAGCGAACTCGCGCGCAGGCTGTACCTTGGCGACAATTTCTCGCTTTAGCGGAGGCGCTATGCGTATCCTGGACAGATACATATTAAAAGAAATGCTCGGCCCCTTCATTTTCGGGGTATGCGCCTTTACCAGCATATTTATAGCCGGCGGCGTGCTCTTTCGCCTGGTCAATTTTATCACGCTCTTTGGCGCGTCCTATGCCGCCGTTGCCAAACTGTTTTTTTTGAGCCTGCCGGAATTCGTCAACTACACCTTCCCCATGTCGGTATTGTTGGCGTCGCTGCTGACTTTCGGGCGCATGTCGGCCTCCAGCGAAATAACGGCGATCAAATGCGGCGGCGTAAGTTTTTACCGCATGGTTGCGCCGGTTTTCGGCCTGGCCTTTTGCGTCAGCCTCTTTTCCATGGTTTTCGCCGAAAAAGTCGTGCCCGCCGCCAAAATCGCCTACAACAACGTGCTGCATTACGAAGTGCAGCGCAATGCCAAGCCCCGCTCGCAAAACCACATAGTGATCAAGGACACATCCGGCGCATCCATCGAACGGCTGACTTACGCCCGGCAGTTTGACGAGGAACAGGGGATAATGTATGGCGTCATCGTGGAAGAATTTAAAGACAACAACCTCGTCCATGTGCAGAACGCGGAAAAAGCCACCTGGCAGCAGGGCGCGTGGCTTATGGAAAACGGCGTCGTCTATGACCTTTCGGTCGGCGCCGGCCTGAGCCGCAGCGCGCGCTTTAAGGAGCAGCTCCTGCCGGTAAAAATCAGCCCCCGGCAGGTGAACAGCGAACAAAAAGACCCCGGCGAAATGTCGATAAGCGAATTGCGCGAGCGCGTGCGGATGCTTGACCGGCAATACGCCCCGACCGCCCGCTACCAAATGGAAATGTACCAGCGTTTCACCATACCGCTGGCATCGGTCATTTTCGCCCTGATCGGTACGCCGCTCGGCCTGCAGCCGCAGCGGTCCAGCTCATCCATCGGCCTTGGCCTGAGCATTATCGTGATCTTCATCTATTACGCCGTGATGACGCTGACGCTGACGCTTGGCAAAAGCGGCGGCCTGCCGCCGCTTCTGGCGGCCGTTATCCCCGATGCGCTGGGGCTTTTGGCCGGCGTCGGCCTCATCCGCAAATTCGGCAAATGAGCGCTTTCAGGTACCCACTTTTACGCTTATAATACCGCGGCAAAGGAGAAAGTCATTATGTTTGGCCTTGCCACTATATTCACCATCGCGGCCTTGGGCGGCCTGATCGCCTTTATCGGCGACAAGCTCGGTTATAAATTCGGAAAACAAAGGCTCAGCGTGCTGGGACTTAGGCCGAAACACACCTCCACCCTCATCGCCGTTGTCAGCGGCATCGCCGTCGCGGCCGCCACCATTTTCGCCCTGTCGCTTGTCTCGGCGGACGCGCGCACGGCGCTGTTCGGCCTGGAAAAACTGAAAGAGCAGCTTCGCGGCACCGAAAAAGAAGTAACGGACAAAAACGCGGAACTTATCGGCGCGCAGGCGAAACTAAGCGAAAGCAACGAAGCGATAGCCGCGGCCAACAAAGAACGCGACAAAGCCAACAGGCTCTTGGGCGAGGCGGAAAGCGCGCGCAAAGAAATGGAAATCGCCCGCGAAAAGGCGCGGGCGGAATTGGAGAAAGCGCGGGCGGACAACCAGGAGATGCTTAAAGTCCGCGAACGGCTGCAAGCGGAAATAAAAGAATTTGAGCAGGAAACCAAAAGGCTGGAATCCGGGCTGGTCAGCCTGCGCGAAGGGCAGGTGGTCTTTCGCGCAGGCCAGGTGATTTACGCCGGCATCATCAGGGCCGGGCAGGATGAAGGGACCATCATAAACACGCTGGGCGATTTTCTGGCTTTCGCCAACCAGTACGTTGTCAATATGCTGCGGATAGAGGACAAACAAACGCGGGTGCTCTTGGTGCCTGAACCTAACCTTGGCGCGACGGTCGCCTATCTTCTTGAAAACAAAGGGCCTACTGCTGTGCGCCTGCAGGCGGCCGGCAATATAATCCTCGGGGAACCGGTTTTCGTGGAATTTTCCGTTTATCCCAACAAACTCGTTTACGCGCGGCAAAAAATCATCCACGAAGAAATTGTCAAGGCCAGCATCGGCAAACAGGCGATGGAAGAAGTATTGGTGCGCTTTCTCGCCCGGATCAACCAAAAAGCGGCGGCCGACGGCCTTTTGCCCGATCCTTTGACCGGCAACGTGGGCAACATGGAGATGCCCTACATGATGGAAGTTATAGAAAAAATGCGCGCCGCGAACGACGATTTCATTCTCAGTGCCGCCGCGCGCCACGACATATACACCCTCGGGCCCCTGCAAATCGACATCGGCGTGCGCGGCTACCGATGACCGGCGGCTTACGCTATGTCGCCGTCGACCCCGGACGCGACAAATGCGGCCTGGCCGTGGTGGGGCAAGGCGGCGAGCCGCTTTGCCTCAAGGCGGCAGCGGCCGGCGCTTTCGCGGCGGAATTTTTGTCCCTGTACGAAAAATACCAGCCAGGCGAAATACTGTTGGGCGACGGCACCGGCTCGCCGCGCTTTCGCGCCCTGCTCAGTTCCCTGCTGCCGGGGCGTCAAATACTGACAGTAGACGAGCGGGACACCACGCTTGAAGCGCGCCGGCTGTACTGGCTCTATAATCCGCCCCGGGGCTGGAAAAAATACCTGCCCGAGGGACTGCGGACGCCAGATGGCCCCTTGGACGCTTACGCCGCCTTGGCGATCGCCCGTTTGTGGCTAAAAAGCCAAGATAAAATTGATACTTAACCTGAGCAAAAATTATTTCAATAAAAAGCGAAAGTAGCATCAATGCTTTTTTGTCGCCGCGCCATAATTTTAACGGGAGCTTAGTTGCCGGATGCAGGGTTCGGTCGCAAGACAGGCGTCGCTCGCCATGCGCGTGGGTTGTTAGCCACTTTTGGCCGCGCCGCCGAAAAAGTCCAGCTTAAGGTAAAGCCTGTCTCGGTCGTCTTGCGTTATGCCCAGATACCGCTGGGTCGTCGCGAAAGAGCTATGGTTGTAAATGTTCATGAGCAGCGCCAAAGGGGCGTTTTCCCGCCAGGCGTGGTAACCGAAGGTCTTGC
>JAISLQ010000010.1 GCA_031290885.1 Acidaminococcales bacterium | reverse complement strand
TCGTGAACCTGGAAAGGCTTTACATACGGGGCGACAAACTCAGCGACCTGGCGCCTCTGTCGGGGCTGGATAATCTGGAAAGTCTTGAAATCCAAGGCGGCAACATCGGCAACCTCGCGCCGCTGGCGGGGATCGTGAACCTGGAAAGGCTTGAAATACGGGGCGACAAAATCAGCGACCTTGCGCCGCTGTCGGGGCTGGCTAATCTGGAAAGTCTTGAAATCCACGGCGACAACATCGGCGACCTCGCGCCGCTGGCGGGGCTCGTGAACCTGGAAAGGCTTGAAATACGGGGCGGCAAAATCAGCGACCTCGCGCCGCTGGCGGGGCTGGCGAATCTGAAAGAGCTTGAAATACGGGGCGGCAAAATCAGCGACCTCGCGCCGCTGGCGGGGCTTGTGAATCTGGAAAGGATTTATATCCAAGGCGACAACATCATAGACCTCGGGGCGCTGGCAGGGCTGGCGAATTTGGAAAAGCTTGACATCGAGGGCGACAATATCATAGACTTCGCGCCGCTGGCGGGGCTTGTGAATCTAAAGTCGCTTGAAATATGGAGCAACAACATCAGCGACCTCGCGCCGCTGGCGGGGCTTGTGAATCTGGAAAGCATTTGTATCTACGGCGACAACATCAGCGACCTTGCGCCGCTGGCAGGAATGGCGAATCTGAAGGAGCTTAGTATCAGCAGCGATGACATCAGCGACCTTGCACCGCTGGCGGGGCTCGTGAATCTAAAGTCGCTTGATATATGGAGCGACAACATCAGCGACCTTGCGCCGCTGGCGGGGCTCGTGAATCTGGAATGTCTTTATATCCAAGGCGGCAACATCAGCGACCTCGCGCCGCTGGCAGAGCTGGCGAACTTGGAAAGGCTTGGTTTCTCCGGCACCAATATCGAAGACTTTGCGCCGCTTTTTGGCCTGAAAAATCTAAAAAGCATAGATTTCTCTAATACACAGCCGACAGAGGAGCAAATCGCAAAACTTGAACGGGCATTGCCAGACTGTCAAATTATTTAGGCCGACGGCGCGGCAAAAAACGAAAGCGGATTCAATTTTGGCTTGCCCCAAATTGGGCAGGGCTCGATATATCAAACAAGCCGAATTGACGGCTGGACAGGGGATACGAAAATGAGCGTGAAGCGCGACGACAAAACAAAGGCAAACATCATTGCCGGCGCGGCGGCCGCGCCGTCGAAGTTCGTAAACATTGGCGGCGAGCGGTTTTGTACTGGCCGTACTGAGCTTGATTTGAACGGTCGCTATTTGACCGATGCCGACATCGTGGCGCTGGAACACATGACGAAATTGGAAAAGCTTTCTCTTGGCGGCAACATCAGCGACCTCGCGCCGCTTTTTGGCCTGAAAAATCTGAAAAGCATTGATTTCTTTGAAACGCGGCTGGCGAAAGAGCAAATCGATGAACTTCAAAAGGTGTTGCCGGACTGCAAGCTTGTTGAACTTGCGGCGTTGGAATAGATACCGAAAAAGATAAAAGCAAGCGCTAAAATGAACAGGTACGGCGAGTGATGGCCGCTTCCTCGGACGCTGCGCCCCCCCAAGGAAAAGGCCGGGGCGCCCTTTCCCATGGGGGGGCGGCCTTTTCAAATTGCCTCTCGCCCGCCGCCCCGCCTTTGGCGGGAAGCCGCATTGCCGGCAAAGGTTTGCGCGAACTGTTTTTCCCGTTGGCGGGTTTTCGCCCTGCGCAACTTGACAAGTAGCTTGACGCCATCGCCGCCCATAGAGTACAATGAAAAAAACAGCTTACCGAAGCGCCGTTTTGCGCCGGTTGATTCGCGGCAAGTATGATTCCCTCAGCAAACGATGGGAGGAACAAGGATGCGGACAGGTGCGCAGCATGATCTTTATATCAATTTCGAGAACATGTCCGATGAAGAGATTGTAGTGGATGCCAAAGCGCAGAGCGGAATATTTGCGCAGGAATACTTGCTGAATAAATACCGTAATTTTGTGCGCGCCAAAGCGAGAAGTTATTTTTTGATCGGGGCGGAGCGCGAGGATATCATCCAAGAAGGCATGATCGGCCTTTACAAAGCGATAAGGGATTTTCGTGCGGAGAAGCTTTCGTCTTTTCGGGCGTTTGCCGAGCTTTGCGTTACCAGGCAGATAATTACGGCGATCAAGACCGCGACCAGGCAAAAGCACATACCGCTTAACTCCTATATTTCCCTTAACAAGCCCATTTACGAAGAAGATTCTGACAGGACGCTGCTCGACATCTTGTCAGGCAGCAAGACAACCGATCCGGAAGAGCTGATCATCAGCCGGGAGGAATTTTCCAGCATTGAGGACAAATTGAACCAAATACTCAGCGACTTGGAATGGCGTGTCCTCATGAGCTACCTTGACGGCAAGTCCTATCAGGAGATCGCCCTGGAACTGGAACGCCACGTCAAGTCCATCGACAACGCGCTGCAAAGGGTCAAACGCAAATTGGAAAAATATTTGGAAACGCGCGCGGACGACATGGACATACACGCCGTCTGCAAGGGGCTCGTTGCTTACAACAAAACCATTGTCAGAAGAAAATACATGTGAGGGGCGGACATTTATATTCCGCCTTGTTTTTGTCCGGCAACAAAAATATTTGGGAAATAGAGGAATTGCCGGCTGTCTGCCGAAAGGGGACTGTGTGCGGCAAATGCGTGTTAACGCTTAATTTTGGGGAGGGATGGCAATGGACTTGCAAATCGAAGGACTTTTAGCTTGCATAGACGCGGCGAAGGGCAAGTCGCACCGATTGGTATTGGTTACCGGCAATCCTGGCAGCGGCAAAAGCCAAATACTGCGCGAGGCTTCGGCAAAAAAAAAGTGGGACTATATTGATTGCCGGACGCTGGTATCTGATGAGATAATTGAGCTGTTGCCGGCTATGCGGGCGTCAAAGGCGCCCGGCATCATGGGCGACATTCTTGAAGGCTATGACGCGGACGTGTTGCTTTTGGACAGGGTCCAAACGCTTTTCACGCCCGTTTTGCAGTTAAATCCCTTGGCCCTTTTGCGCAGCCTGAGCGAAAAGTACACATTGGTTGTCGCCTGGCCGGGTTATTATAAAGACGGGAATTTGTTTTTTGAACGGGCGGGCGAGCCCGCCCCCTTGAAGTTCGACGCTACGGATCTGATTGTCTGGTCGGTCGAAGAAAGCAAAAAAGGGAAGGGAAGTTAAAGATGCTAAACAAAAGGACTATAGGCGTTCTTACGGGCGGCGGCGATTGTCCGGGGCTCAACGCGGTAATAAGGGCGGTGGTGCGGTCGGCGATGCGCGTGGGCTGGCGCGTATATGGCATCGAGAATGGGTTTGCCGGCCTGGTCGAGGACCAAATGCAGCTTTTGGACGAATTTTCCGTCTCCGGCATTTTGCCGCGCGGCGGCACAATCTTGGGAACTACCAATCGCGACAACCCTTTCCATTACGCAGTTTTGGAAAACGAAGCCGTTGTTTACAAAGACCTCAGCGACAAGGCGATCAGCAACCTGCGCCGCCACAATATTGAAACGCTGGTGGTGATAGGCGGCGACGGAAGCCTGAGGATTGCCGAAAAGCTCAGCGCCAAAGACGTCAATGTCGTGGGAGTGCCCAAGACCATTGACAACGACATACCCGGCACGGAGCGGACTTTTGGTTTTGATACCGCCATGTCGATTGCCACGGAAGCCCTTGACCGCCTGCATACTACGGCTGAGTCGCATCACCGCGTCATGGTGCTGGAAGTCATGGGGCGCAACTCCGGCTGGATCGCCTTGCACGCGGGGATTGGCGGCGGGGCGCATTGCGTCGTCATTCCGGAAATCCCCTATAAAATAGACTCACTCATAAATAAAATTGACGCGCGCAGAAAAACCGGGCGCACCTACAGCCTGATCATCATCGCCGAAGGCGCGAAGCCGTTGGGCGGCGACGTAACCATCGCCCGTATGGTGGAAGGCAGCTTTGAGGCGGTGCGGCTTGGCGGCGTAGGGCAAAAACTCGCGCAGGAAATAGAAGACCTTACGAAGATCGAATCGCGCTGCACGGTACTTGGCCATCTGCAAAGAGGCGGCACGCCCACGCCTTTTGATCGCGTACTTTGCACAAGGTACGGGGCGGCGGCTTTCCGGGCCTGCATGGAAGAGAAGTTCGGCACGATGGTCGCGCTGCAAAAAGACGAAATAATCACCGTGCCGCTGGACAGCGTCGCGGACAAGCCTAACGATGTATCGCCGACCAGCGAATTGGTAACTGTCGGCAAAAGCATCGGCATCTGTTTCGGCGACTGAACCGTTTTGAGAGTTTGTCGCGGCGGGATGCTTTCCCGTATGGCATGGCGGCAGGTTTTGCCGCATCCGGCCTTTGCCTTTTTGCGCTTCAAAATTCGGGCGCGATTGGGGCGCATCCGTGCGTTTCGCCGGCTCCGGCGGCTGCGCGGATGCTTTTGTTTTGAACCGGGCCAAACGGCGGCGGCGAGGAGGATGCGGTGAGCGGACAGCGTCTGTTTTATTGTTCCCGGTGCGGAGGGGAACTTGTGACGATGGCGGGGAAAATCGCCCGTTTAAAATGCACGCGCTGCCGGAAAGTCGCTTATGAAAACCCCATAGTAGGCGTCGCCGGCATGGTTTTTGACCCCAAAGGCAGGATACTCATGGTCAGGCGCGGCCGGGGCGCGACTTGCGCCGGCCTGTGGTGCATACCCTGCGGTTACGTGGAATATGAGGAAGACGTGCGCGCGGCGGCCGTCCGCGAACTGCAAGAAGAAACCGGCCTGTCGGTAAGGACGGCGCAAGTGTTTGCCGTCCATTCCAATTTCCACGACCCGGCGCAGCATACCGTCGGGATATGGTTTCTCTGCGATGTTCTATCGGGCCAGGTCCGGCCGGGGGACGACGCGGACCGGGCGGAATGGTTTTCGCCGGAAGATCCGCCGCCGCTGGCTTTCCCAACCGATAAGTTAGTGCTTGGCGAATGGACAGAGAAAGCCAAAAAATCCAAACCGCGCCGCGAACAGCATTAACCGCCCCGGCGGGCAAGGGCCGCAAGGCGCGCCGCAAACGGCGGCAAATATGGGAGACTGGGCATGGACGGACTTGCGCAAGCGGTAATTGTCGGCGTGGTGGAAGGGCTAACGGAATTTTTGCCGATTTCTTCCACCGGGCACATGATTATCGTTGGCAACGCGATTGGGTTCAAAGGCGAAATGGCCGGCGTTTTTGAAGTGGCCATACAACTCGGCGCCATACTTTCGGTGATTTACCTTTACAGGCAAAAATTCGCGCGCTTTTTTACCCGCGGCGGCCTTGACCCGGCCGGCGGCCTCAGCGTGTGGCATGTGGGCGCGGGAATGGCGCCGGTGATGGGGACGGCGTTTTTGGCGCACGGCTATATAAAGAACTATCTCTTTTCGCCTTACACGGTAGCCGTCGGGCTCATATTGGGCGGCGCGCTCATGCTGGCGGCGGAAAAGGGCGGCGCGGGCGGCGCGCTTGACGAGACGGACCAAATGACCGTAAAGCAAGCGTTCCTGATCGGCCTGTTTCAGATACTCGCCCTATGGCCGGGATTTTCGCGTTCGGGCTCGACTATTTCCGGCGGGCTTTTCCTCGGCCTTTCCAGGCGGGCGGCGGCGGAATTTTCCTTTATCGTCGCCGTGCCGGTCATGTTCGCGGCCTGTCTGTACGATCTGCACAAAAATTTCGCCCTCCTCGATGCCGGCAACTTGGCGCTGTTGGCGGTCGGTTCCGCAGTGGCCTGCCTTACAGCTTCTTTGTCCATTGCGTGGTTCGTCAAATTCCTGAACAAATCAAGCCTGAAGTCTTTTGCCGTTTATCGCTTTTTGCTGGCGGCCGTTACCTTTTGGTATTTTAGCTGAACGGATTATTTTGCCGCCAGCTATTATAATATTCTGATATTTATGTTATAATAAACGCACACTTTATTATGCTCCTGAAATAAAGAAATAGGGCATCATGACAGGTTAGGGGGGATTTTGCATGAAGGAAACGATAAAACGCATCATTGACATGGAATGGGACATGTTCGACAAAGTCCACAATGTTTCCGGCCGTGCGGCCTGCCAGGACGACGAGGTAACTTTCCGGCGGATGCGGGGAAGCCATTTCGAAGCCTGGGACAGCGAAACGTTAAAAAGTTATTTGGGCGATCTTGAGGAAGCGGCCGCCGAGAACCGCAACCTGCTGAGTGAAAAATACGCTTACATGATGGAATATACCGCGCCGGAAGAGTTTGCGGCCATAAAGGAACTTTTGCCGGACGTGCCGGAGGGCAAAAAGCTTCTGATCCGCAAAATAACGGACCGAAGCATGAAATGGCACAGCGAATTCGCCGGGAAATATCCGCTCCTGGCCAGCCGCGGGCGGCCGGGCGGCCGGGACGGGGAAACGCCGGGCAACGTATCGGTCGAAACATACATGTTGGGCGAGCTTGCCACCTATTCCCCGCGGACGCTGCAAAAATACGACGAATATCTTGCCGGGCTGGAGGCAAAAGGGCGCAACGCGTCCATAATGGCGATCGAAAATACTGTGCGAAAGTATGGGTACGCATCCTTAGACGATGCGGAAAGGAAAATGGGGGCGCATTGAGATAGCGCGCGTTTTGATTTTGGGGCGCGGCGCGCGCCGCAAAAAGTTGCCGGATGCCCACTAAATGGCGTCCGGCAGCTTTTTATGCCCTTTTTATACCGCGTTGTTCGCTTTGTACAGATTGTAAAGCTCTTTCAGTTTGTCAATATCTTTTTGCGCGGCTACCTGCAGTTTGGACGCTTTCTCATAATTTCCCTTTTCCAGGGCTTCCTTGAGTTGGTCAAACAAGCTGGGTTTGCCCTTGGCGCTTTTCAAAAGTTTCAGCTTGATGGCGGTTATATCTGCCCAAAGGGTTTCGTCCACGTCGGTTACCGAGATGGAACCTTTGTGCAGGCAAACCGCTTTGGCGAGCAATTCACGGTATTCCGGCAGTATTTTGTTCAGCAATTCGGTGCGCCAGCGAACCAGCGACCCTTCGGCGAAACTGTCGATAAATTCCTGATGGAAACCGCCGACGGTCAGCACTTTGATTTTCTCGGGATAAAGTTTGAAGTTTTGGACGTTTTCCCATACGGTCGCCGGATGGTGGCCGAACATGGCGTCTCTTTCCTGCGCCGTGTAATGCTCAAAAACATCTTCCTCGCTTCTGTACGCACGGCCTTTTTCCAAATAATCGCCGTTCGCCTCCGGCGTTTTGGAAAGCTCCGCCTCCAGTTCGGCCAGGCTTTTGCCCGATTCCACGGCGAATTTTATGCCGTCGATCGCCGAAAGATAAAATCCGGCCAAAGCAAGGTAAGTATTGGTGAAGGGATTGGGGGACCGGACTTCAAACCTGGTAGCGCGCGGGTTGTCTATGTCGCGCACCAAACCGGCGAGAATGGTCCTGTTTCTGGACGGGACGGCCGGCGTATGCCCGAGCGAGGTAACTATGCAGACAGGCGCCTCAAAACCGGGTTTAAGGCGATTCAGCGAGTCGTTGGTCGCGGATACGATCGGGTTGACCACTTCGTAGTTCTTGAGTATCCCCATGATGGCGCCGTAGCCTACCGCGCTTAGAAAATCGCTTTCCATGTTGGCGGGGGAGAAAAGGTTGACGACTTTGCCGTTTTTCAGTTTTGCCGCTATGCCGACATGAGTATGCTCGCCGTTGCCGGCGATGCCAATGATCGGTTTGGCCTGGAAAGTAACCTCCAGCCCGTTTATGCGAAAGATCTCCTTGAGCAAAGACCTGACCAAAAGCTCGTTGTCGGCGGCCTGTATGCCGTCGGCGTATTTCCAGTCGATTTCAAGCTGTTCCATGACATGGCTGAGGTTGCCGCTTTCGTCGATGCGCGCCTTTACCCCGCCGACTTCTTTGTGGCCCATTTCCGGCGCGAGGCCGTAGGCTTCCAGCAAGCTGACCGCCTGTTCGAGCGCGGTGCGCACGTTGCCGCGCGTACGCTGCCAATATTGTTCCTGCATTACCTGGGAGGCCGACAATTCTTCCACCATAGCCTCTTCGGCCGGCGTCTTTACCCAAAATTCCAATTCCGTCGCCGCCGTGAAAACAATCTTTTCCACTTCCCCGCCTTTTATGTTAAGCCCGGCAATTTTGGCGTTTTTCTTGAAAAGGGCGAGCAATTGGCTCTCCGCGTATTTCAGGGCGTTGATCAAAATGAAGCGCGAATCCACCATGCGGTTCTCGTGGATCAAAAATACCGGGATGCGCAGCGTGCCCACGTAAAACCCCGTTTCTTCGTCAATGTGGTTGTAATTATAGTCAACAAACCAATTGACGTCCAAGTCTATCTTCATATCCAGCCGGGCGTCGTTAAGGCTGGCAATGCCCGGCAGGACCACCGAAGAGCCGTCCGTCTGCACGGCGGTGCCTTCAAGCATTTGATCTATTTCCTTAACAAACAAGGAAATTGGCACTTTCTCGTCCGTATCGTTGCCGGCGAAGTCGATGCCGACAAAGGATACGAACTTTATTTCCGGGTGTTTGGCCAAAAGTTCGATAATGTCCTTTTTCCCGTGCAGCGCCGGCGGAATGACGTACAGCGGCGCTCCGCTGCTTACAATGCGCGATTCTCTTGTCACTTGAATCCACTCTCCTTATTTGTTGTAATCTTGTATTTTAAAGCGGCGGCCTTTGCCTTTGGCCGTTACGCCTTAAAAACTCAGTGGCCTTTCATTTTTACAATTAATTAATTATACATAGGCGAATTTGTTTTGTCCAACAAAAAAATAACTCACGGCGCGCCCCCGCTCACGGGAATTTGCCTGCGGGCGGGGCGCGGGCGGCCGCCGAACGAGAGGCAAGCGGCGCAAAAAGAAACTTTTGGCGGCCGCGCTTTTTTTTGGCCGGGGATTATTGTATAATAAGCAAATATAACTGAAAAATATAAATGCAAAAGGCCGTGATTCATTTGCCGCACCGAGATCTGTTCGATTTGGAAAAAATCAATTCTGCCAAAAGTCTGCTCAAGAATCAGGCGTATGAGATAATCAAGAAAGCGATCATCGACAATCGCATCAAACCCAGCCAAATATATTCACAGGAGTTCATCAGCCGAAAACTTGGCATCAGCAGGACGCCCGTGCGCGAAGCCTTGCTGCAACTGCAAAACGAAGGCGTCGTCACCATTCACCGTGGGCGCGGCATGGAACTGGTGGCGACTACCGCCGCCGATTTGCGGGATATTTTTGAAATGAGCGACGCCGTGGAATGTAAGGCCTGCCAACTGGCGGCGGAGCGGATGGACGATGCCACGCTGACGGCGCTGGAGGAAATGCACGGCCTGCAATTGCTCGCCGCCGACCGAAAAGATACGCACGACTTTATGGAATGTGACCACAAATTCCACGTATTGCTGGCGCGCTCAACCGGCAACGACCGTTTGGCCGAAAGCGTAAAAGCCATCCACGAGCAGCTTTTGCGCAGCGGCGTGCTCTTTATTTATAATCCGCATTACCTCGCGATCATCAACAACGAACACCGCGCCGTGCTGGAGGCCTTGGCCAGGCGCTCGCCGGAGGAAAGCGCCCTGGCGATGAGGGTGCATATCGGCGGGTTGTTCGCACGCGCCATGTATCACATGGAACAAATGCAGAAAGACTGACGCGCCGGCGGACGGAGCCGGGCTCCGTCCACCGTTTTTCCGGCGCGCCGGGGATTGGCGGGGCTATTCTTCGCCGGGGTCAAGTATGGCCTTTTCGCCTTCTTCCCCGGTCCTTATCCGCACGGCGTTGGCGAGGGCGTAGACAAATATCTTGCCGTCGCCGAACTTGCCCGTATTGAGAATGTTTCGCGCGACTTTTATCAGCTTTTCCACCGGCACGGCGCAGATGACTGTTTCAATCTTGACCTTGGGCACCATATTTACCTCGAAGGTATTGCCGCGGTAAACTTCCGTATAGCCTTTTTGCGTGCCGCAGCCGTATACTTGGCTGATGGTCATGCCGTTTATGCCGATTTCGTAAAAGGCTTTTTTCAATTCGTCAAGTTTTTCCGGGCGGGTCATTATCTCCACCTTATAAATCGGACGCATTTTTAACACCTCCCATGTTGGCGGGCTTCGGCGCTATAAAATCCGGTACGCCGCCCATCTTGCCGAGGGCGCCCAGCACGATGTCAGGATAGGCCATGATGCCGTGCTCGCACTGGTCGAGCCCGTCAATCTCATTTTCCTTGCTGACCCTCAGCCCAATGGCGGCGTCAATTGCTTTAAATGCCAGATACGCCGTGGCGAGCGTCCAAGCGGCGACTGCGGCGACGCCTATGATTTGCGCCTTTAAAAGCGCAAATCCCCCGCCGTAGAAAAGCCCGGTCACGGCGCCTTCCGTGCCCGGCGCGTAATTGGCCAGCAGGCCGGTCAAAAGCGTGCCGGCCACCCCGCAGAAACAATGCACGGGAATGGCGCCGACCGGGTCGTCCACATGAAGAACTTTGTCCATGAATTCCACGCCGTAAGTTACGACAAAGCCGCAAATAATTCCGACAAGGACAGATCCGGGAAGGGTTATGACCTGGCAGCCGGCGGTAATGCCGACAAGCCCGGCCAACACGCCGTTGAGGGTCATGGAAACATCCGGCTTGCCGTACTTTTTCCAGGTAAGGGCAAGGACGGCTATAGAGCCGGCGGCCGCCGCCAGATTGGTTGTCATGGCGATATGGCCTATTTCGTCATTGGCCGCCAGCGTGCTTCCGGGGTTGAAGCCAAACCAGCCCAGCCAAAGAATAAAAACGCCGAGGGTGGTAAAGGTGAGGTTGTGCCCGGGGATAACGTTTGCCTGACCGTTTTTCTTGTACTTGCCCATCCTTGGCCCGACCAGCCAGGCGCCGACAAGGGCGGCCCAACCGCCGACCGAGTGCACAATGGTGGAACCGGCGAAATCGACAAACCCAAGTTCCGCCAGCCAGCCGCCCCCCCAGCCCCAATGCCCGGATATCGGGTAAATAAAAAGGCTGATCGCGATACTGTACAGAATGTAGGCGATAAATTTCGTGCGCTCCGCCATGGCCCCGCTCACTATCGTGGCGGCGGTGGCGCAAAACACCGTCTGAAAGAAAATATAAGTGGCGGGCGTCAAATCCTCAAAAACGCCAAGTTTCAAACCGGTCGGGTCCCAAAACCCGCCCACGCCGAAAAGCCCGTGATAAGAGGCGCCAAACATAATGCCAAAACCAACTAAATAATACAAAATTGATCCGATCGAAAAATCCATGAGATTTTTCATCAGGATATTGCAAGTGTTTTTGGAGCGGCAAAGGCCTGACTCGACCATGGCGAAGCCGGCTTGCATCCAAAAGACCAGCATACCTGCAATAAGCGTCCACATGATGTTCAAATTTCTCGCGACACCCGCAATCTCCTGCTCCATGATACAACCTCCTTATCATTTGTATAAAAATAATGCGGGCGCAGACAAACCGCCTGTTTTCCCTAAGCGCCTTCCATTACTTTTACAAGGCCTTTTCGGCTATATAGAGATTCTAAACCGAAAGGCATGTTTTGTCAATGATTTTTAAGTCATTTTTTCTGTATTTTGTTTCACGAGGGAAATTATCGGCCGGAAGCGCAAAACACTTTTTTGCGCGTTTTTTCGCAAATTCCTTGCCTAACCCCGGCAAGAAAGTGTATAATAATGGACAGGCGTTCCGGGGTAGTGTAATGGTAGCACAAATGACTCTGGATCATTTTGTCTGGGTTCGAGTCCTAGCCCCGGAGCCAATTTTTTGTCTTTCTCAAAGAGCGGCCGTCCGCGGCCTTTGCCCAAATTTGCGCGGCCCCATGGTCAAGCGGTTAAGACGTCGCCCTCTCAAGGCGAAATCAGGGGTTCAACTCCCCTTGGGGCTACCATGAAAAGCAAAGCTTTGCGGCGCGGCGCCACTGTCCGCGCCGCATTTTTCTTTTTCCCTTCAGCTTGAAATGGCGCGGCTTTCACGCCCGGCGGCAATCCTTTGCCCGGTGAGTTTTGGCGCGCGGGATTTTTGCCCTTTGGCGGCAAATAAAGACAAAACTGGCGGAGCCTTAAGCGAAATGACGCCATCGCCCTTTTTTACCATCCAAAAAGACATACAAACCCAATTTGTCATAGAAAAATCACGGTTTATCTGCACCTTGCGCAAAGTGGCGGACGAAGGGGACGCCCTTGCCGCCATGTCCTTGCTTAAAAAGCGGTACTGGGACGCTGCGCACAACTGCTCCGCTTACATCGTCGGCGGCGCCGCGCCCTGCCAAAAGGCCGGCGACGACGGCGAACCTGCCGGCACGGCCGGGCTTCCCATGTTAAAAGTTCTGGAAAAAAACAACTTGCAAAATGTCCTCGCGGTGGTTACCCGTTATTTCGGCGGCATAAAACTCGGCGCGGGCGGGCTGGCAAGGGCCTACGCCCGCAGCGTCGCCGAAGCGGTGGCTGCCGCCGGGACCGCGCGCCGGCAGTTGATGTTTGACTGCGCCTTTTCCGAAAGTCCGCACAAAATCGGCAAGGCGGCCAATTTTCTCTATGGCAGCGATTTGTTTTCGGTGTTGTCGGTGGAATATGGACAGGATGCCTTGGTCAGCATCCGGCTGCCGGCAGACAACTTCAGGCAGGCCGAGGATTTTCTCAGCGGGCTGTTCAGCCGCCGCCTGTCTTTGACGGTGGGCGGCGAACATTACAGCGAAATACCTTTGGCAAAAGAGGGGGGCAACCGGCTTTGATCAAGAAACTGTTAATCCTGCTGAAATCACTGGTGGAGACAATCCTTGCTTGGTGCGTTGGTTTTTTGCTGACAGGCTGCTTTTTTGCCGCGCTTATTTTTTATGTTGTCCCCTTTTTTTTCGGCATCCCTTTGGATTCCGATAAGTATATCGCCCAAACCTCCCTGCGGATCGCCGAAAACAAAAAACACGACACAACGCCCGAACCGGTCATCATAGAAGATGCCCGGCCGCTTTCCGAGACCATTGCCGATTCTATCGACAAAGCGGCGGACAATCTCATCAAATGGATAAACGAGCCGAAAGAATGAAAACTTCCGGGCGGCCGCAAAATACTGCCATACGCGTCAATTGCGCCTGCGCCCTGCGGGAAGTCCCTTCAAGCCGGGGCAATCGACATGAACCTTTTTGACATCATAGGCCCGATCATGATCGGGCCTTCCAGTTCCCATACTGCCGGCGCGGTGCGCCTCGGCCTCTTGGCGCGCCAGATCCTGGGCGAGGAACCGGTCAAGGCCGCCATCGATCTTTACGGCTCTTTCGCGCGCACCTACAAAGGGCACGGAACGGATGCCGCCCTTTTGGCCGGGCTGCTCGGCTGGCGCCCGGACGATGGGCGCATCCCCCGCGCCTTGGACGAAGCGGGGAAAGTCGGCCTGGCTTATTCTTTTAACTTCGCGCAAACGGACGAATTTGTCCATCCCAACACCGCCTTTTTCCACCTGGCCGGAGCCGGCGGCCATTTTTGCCGCGTAGGCGGCGTATCGCTGGGCGGCGGCCGCATAAGCGTCAATAACATCGACGGTTTTCCCGTTGAACTCTCCGGGGAACTGGACGCCCTTTTGACCTTGCACGAAGACCGGGCGGGCATAGTTTCCGCCGTGAGCGGCATACTCGCCGAAATGCGGATAAACATAGCCGGCATGCGGGTGTTCCGGCGGCAAAAGGGCGGCCTTGCCGCTATGATAATCGAAACCGACCAGCCAGCGGAAAAAAGGGTAGCGCCGATAATCGCCGCCATGCCCGGCATAAAATTTGTCCGTTTGATTGGCAGCATACTATGAGGTAAAAATGGAGAAAATACTCTCTTTGCAGGATTTTGTCCAAGCGGCTGCCGCGCAGGGCCTGTCTTTCGGCGCGTACGCGCTCAAAAGCCAGGCTGCGGAACTGGAAATCAGCGAGGACGCGCTTGTCGGCAAGCTGTCCGAATGTGCCGAGGTCATGCGCGAAGCCGCGCGCGCCGGGCTTAGGGGGGAAAGTACCCGGGGAGGGCTGGCCGGAGGCGATGCGCGAAAGATTTTTCTTGCGCGCGCGCAAGAAAGTTACATCAACATCACCGGCGAGATCATCTCTGACGCCATACAAATTGCCCTGTCCATAGGCGAGGCCAACGCTTCCATGGGAAAGATCGTGGCCGCCCCGACGGCAGGGGCGAGCGGCATCATCCCGGGCGTGCTTTTTGCTTTGGAAAAGCCCCTTGGACTTGACGGCGTGGCCATCGGCAAAGGCCTTGCCGTTGCGGGCGTAATCGGGCTGGTCATAGCTTCCCGCGCTTCGCTTTCGGGCGCGGTCGGCGGCTGCCAGGCCGAATGCGGCAGCGCGGCGGCCATGGCCGCCGGCGCCGCCGCCGACCTTGCGGGCGGCGGGCCGGATATGGTCGCCGGCGCCAGCGCCATAGCGCTGAAATCCATGCTGGGGCTGGTCTGCGACCCGGTGGCCGGCCTGGTGGAGGTCCCCTGCATAAAACGCAACGCCGCCGCCGCCGTGGGGGCGCTGGCGGCCGCGCAAATGGCGCTCGCCGGCATAAAAAGTTTCATCCCCGCCGATGAGGTGTTCGACGCTATGAAGTCGGTGGGCGCGAGTTTGCCGCCCAGCTTGAAAGAGACTTCCGCCGGCGGCGTAGCCGCGGCGCCGACCGCCCTTGCCTGGGCGAAGGCCCGCCTGCGCGCCGATTGAGCCCGGCGCGTCTTTGTCTCCGCCGCCGGCAAGTCGGCTTGCAAAACCTCTGGTGCCGGGCTGCCGGCATGTCTTTTGGCCAAACAAAAAAACCGCCGCCGCGGTTTTTTTGTTTGGCGGCATGGCCGGCCATGCCGCCAAACTGCTGCCCTCCCCGGTAAAGACACGGGCAAGGCTTGGGCCCTAACCTATATCGTCGGATTTATTTTCGGATTTATTGACTATCAGCGCCAGGTACAGGCTGGCTTTAATTTCCCCAATGGCAAACGGCTTTGAGATATGCCCGTCCATGCCGGCGGCCTTGCTTTCTTCCCGGTCTTCTTTCATGGCGTTGGCGGTCATGGCGATAATCGGCACGCGCGCGCCGGAGGCGCCCCTTTCATCTTCAAGCCGCCGTATCTCGCGCGTGGCTTGCAGCCCGTCCATGATCGGCATGCGGATGTCCATGAAAATAAGGTCGTATTTTTTTTGCAGGAAAGCGGCCACCGCTTTTTCCCCGTTGTCCGCCAGGTCCACTTTCAGCCCCATTTCTTCCAGCACCGCTTGGGCAATCTCTTGGTTGATTTCGTTGTCTTCCACGACCAGCACTTCAAAGCCGTCATAACGCCGCTCGTCTATAGCATCGGCCGCCGCGCTTTCTTTGTTTTCATCCTCGAGAGAAGGTTGCAGCTCGATAAAGAAAGAAAACTCGCTGCCTTTGCCCAATTCGCTTTTTACCGTTATTGTCCCGCCCATCATTTCCACCAAAGCTTTGCTGATGGTCAGGCCAAGGCCGCTGCCGCCGAATTTGCGCGCCGTGGAACTGTCGGCCTGCGCAAACTGCTTGAAAACGTTTGCCTGCTGGTTTTCGTCCATGCCAATCCCCGTATCCCGCACCTGGCAGTGAAGCAGCAGGTCGCCGGAAGGCAGTTCTTCGGTTTTCATGGACAAGGTGACCGAGCCTTGCTTGGTGAACTTCACCGCGTTGCCGATAAGGTTGAGCAGTATCTGGGTCAGCCGCAAATCGTCGCCGACCGCCGCTTTCGGCATGGAACCATCCATCAGGATTATCAAGTCCAGGTTTTTTTCCGCCGCCTTGGGCTTGATGACATCCTCCACCGTTTCCACGACCGCTTTAAAGCGGAACGGATGCCTTTCAATGTCCATCTTCCCGGCCTCAATTTTGGAAAAGTCGAGAATCTCGTTGATAATGCCCAAGAGCAGCGCCGCGGAAGCGTGTATTTTCTCTAAGTATTCCAGCCGCTGTTTTTCCGAAGCGGCGTTTTGCGCCAGATAGGTAAGGCCCAGCACGCCGTTCATGGGCGTCCTCAGTTCGTGGCTCATGCGGGAAAGAAATTCCCGCTGCGCCATGTTTGCGCCTTCGGCCAACAGCGCCGCGTTATGTTCTTCGGCGGCTTTGGCTACATCGGCGGCCATCGCGTTGATGCTGTCGACAACCTCGCCCAGTTCGCCGTCCGCCTTGTCCAGAGTTTTTGTCAAATCAAAACGCAGTTCGCGGATGCCTTTTATTATACGGTTCATATCGTTCGTGGTATGCCGGTAAATCGCTATCATTACGCCGAGCAGCAGCACATACGCCGCGCCCATGATTTTAAGTATTCTGTCCGAGAGGCTGCTGAGCTGCACCTTTATGTCGCCGATAAGCTCGTTTGCCCATACATAGCCTATTGCGCGGCCTTTGCGTTCCACGGGGATCATAGCGTTCATGATGTCGCCGCGCACCATGCGGCCTGTCCTCACCAGCGACTTGTCGGCCGACATGACCTCCCGCCCGGAATGTCCTTGGGCAATGGCCGTGCCCACCAGGTGCTGGTATTCGGATGAAGGGGCATAGACCAGTATGGCATCCAGGTCGCGGGAATAATAGCCCGCTCCTACGCCGGGTGCCGCAGCGGCGATTTTGTCCGCCGCGCCTTTGAGCTCTTTATTTAGTATCGCGATCTTTTCCTCGCGCGACGCGCCGGCGGCGCCATGCGCGCTGAGGATGCCGTCGTAGTCGCGCCCGCCCAGTTCACTGTCGAGCAGACGCGCCAGCGCCAGGAGCTTTTGCTCTTTTTCTTTCGCCATTATGTTTTGGGACATTTGGCGCATGGCAAACCACGACATGATCAAGGACGCCGTCATAAAAACGAGCAGTATGGTGAGCATTTTGCTCTGGACGGAATACCAAAAAAACCGTTTCAAAGTCATGGATGCCTTCCTTGCCATATATATTGCGAATTTTTTAAAAGCCCCCCGCCCTCATGGCGTCAAAATCTTTGGCGGCCAGATCGGCGCACTTCAAGGCATTGCCGTACTCTTCGCTTATCGACTGAAAGGACGCGCTGACCGCGTCAAAATGTTTTTTGCGCTCAAGCGCGTACCGGCTTACCGGCACTTCCCCCCGCGGCGCGGGATACGGTTTGTAAGCCTCGCGGTTGGGAGGCTTGCCGTAGCCAAGCCCTTTGGTCAAACTGAGCGTTACGGCCGGCCCGGCAAAGGAAAAAAACGACGCATAACAAACCGGCGCGGCCGCAGCTATCGCCAGAAACAGCAAAAACAATTTTTTTTTCATGCTCTATCTCTTACCCCCGCCTTCGCGTTTCACGTAACCGGGCTGTTTTTCATAGGCGAACGCAAAGCCGCTCCCTTATATATGCCATTATATCTTACCCAGACGGTAAAAGAAAGGAAAAATTAACGGCGCGCCGGAGCGCGGCAAAGACGCCGGCAAAGGTTTTGGGCAACCTCTGTATTGACAAGCCGTGCTTTCTTTCAATATAATAACAACATTAGAAAATAAGGGTTTTGCACCAAAAAGGCTTTTTAAACATTGTGTTTTTAAGCGGGGGGAGTGCTGTGAAATGTTTAAAATCACAAAATTTGCCGCGGCGCTGAGCCTGGCCGCCGCTGTTTTGGCGGGCGCGGCCTGCGGCTGGCAAAAACCGCCGCAACCCACAGACGAAATCCGCATCGGCGGCAATTTGGAATTAACCGGCGGCAGTTCCCTCTTCGGCCAGTCAATCCACAAAGGCCTGAAACTCGCCTTTAAAGAAGTAAATGGCAAAGGCGGAATCAACGGCCGGAAAGTAATCCTTATCGTCGCCGACAACAAATCGGAAGCCCCCGAAGCCGCCAACGCCACCGTAAAGCTCATTGCGCAAGACAAGGTGTCCGCGATCGTCGGCCCGGCCACTAGTAGCCCCGTGCTTGCCTGCGCTTCGATAGTTACCGAGCGCAAGATCCCGCTGCTCACGCCGAGCGGAACCAATGAAAACATCACTTTCCTGGACGGCAAGACGCGCGACTTCCTCTTTCGCGGCTGTTTTATCGACCCATTGCAGGGCGAGATAATGGCCAAATTTGCTTTGAACAACCTTAATCTGAGAAAAATGGCTATTTACAGCGATATTTCTTCTGATTACGCGAAAAAGTTGGCCGCCGCCTATCGTTCGGAGTTTGAAAAAAAAGGCGGGCAAATTGTCGCCGAAGAAGCCTATCAACAAAAAGACACTGATTTCAGGCCGGTTTTGACCAAAATCAGGGCGGCCGGGCCGGAGGGGATTTTCGTTCCCGGTTATTATCAGGAGGTAGGGACCATCATCAAACAGGCGCGCGAGTTCGGCATAACCATGCCGCTTTTGGGCTCCGATGGCTGGGATTCGCCCAAGATCCTTGAATTGGCCGGCGCCGCCGCCCTCAACAACACTTATTTTTGCGATCATTACTCGGTGGAGGATCTCGACCCGAACATTCAAAAATTCGTCAAAAACTACAAGGCGGAATACAATGGCGAAACGCCGGACGCGTTTGCCGCCCTCGGCTACGATTCCGGCCTTATTGTCGCCGATGCCGTAAGGCGCGCCGGCGGCGGCGACCCGGAGAAGATAAGGGACGCTCTGGCCGCCACCAAAGATTTGCAGGTGGCGACCGGCAAACTCACCATGGACGCCAGGCACAATCCGATAAAAGGCGCGGTTATCATTGCCATGCAGGACGGCAAGCAGGTTTTCAAAGAAAAAATAAACTGACGCCGCGGCGCTTGGCCAAAAGGCAAAGGAACCGCCCCGCGCGGCCCGTGTTCCGGCGCGCGCCCGGAAGGGATGGTTTTCCCGGCAAAAGGGCGGCCGCTCTTTTCGGGTTTTTGTTCGCGGCGGCGACGGTCGGGAGGGCATTATGTTAAACAAATCCTTAGGGCAAAAATTAGCGGCCGTCGGGCTAAGCGGCCTGCTGGCCATTTTCGCGGCCGCCTGCGGCGCGGGAAAAAAAGCGCCGGACGGCGGGCAAGCGATAAAAATCGGCGTCAACGCCGAAATGACCGGCCCGGTTTCTTCCTTTGGCATGTCTTCCGCCAACGCCATGAAACTGGCGGCCAAACAGATCAATTCCAGCGGCGGCGCGCTTGGCAGGCAATTGCAGCTGGTTTTCGCCGACAACAAGTCCGAGCCTGCGGAAGCGGCGGCGGCGGCGACCAAATTGATCGCGCAGGACAAGGTGGCGGCTGTCTTGGGCCCTTTGATCAGTTCCACCACTTTGGCTTGCACCAAAATTGCGCAGGACAGGAAAATACCGCTTCTTACTCCGTCGGCGACCAACCCGGCGGTTACCGTGCAAAACGGAAAGACGCTGGAATATGTTTTCCGCAGTTGCTTCATTGACGATTTCATGGGCGGTTTAATGGCGGATTTCGCCCAAAATTCGCTGAAGGCGAAAACGGCCGCCCTTTTTATCGACAGCGCGTCCGACCTTTCCAAAAGCACAGCCGGCATATTTGAAGCCTTTTTCGTAAAAAACGGCGGCAAAATAGTCTCCAAAGAAGCGTATTTGGCCAAGGACACCGATTTTAAAGCCACCCTTACCAAGATAAAGGCGGTTAACCCTGACGTTATTTTTGTCCCCGGCAATTATCAGGAAGCGGGCATGATTGTCAAACAGGCGCGCGAACTTGACCTTCTCCAGCCGATCGTCGGCGTGGACGCCTGGGATTCGCCGAAATTGTTTGACATCGGGGGCGCGGCGGCCTTGAACAACACTTATTACCCCGGCCATTACTCGCCGGACGATACCAGGCCCGAAGTGCAAAAATTCGTCAAAGAATATAAAGAAGAGTACGGCGTTGTTCCGGACACGCAGGCGGTGCTCGGCTACGATTCCGTCTTCGTGCTGGTTGACGCCATAAAGAGGGCGGGGTCGGACGATCCCGAAAAAATCAGGGGCGCTTTGGCCGCCACCAAAGGCCTGCGGACGGTGTCGGGCGTAATTACGCTGGACGATAGCCACAATCCCATCAAAGGCGCCGTGATCAACGAGAACAAGGAGGGCAAAGTAACCTTTAGAGAAAGAGTCGACCCGAACCCTTAGTGTGGCCAGGCGCGGGCAGACGCCGCCGGAAAGGAGATAGCCTTGGATTCCTCGTCTTTTTTGTCGCAATTTATACAGCAGATGATTAACGGCATATCGCTGGGCAGCATATACGCGCTTATCGCTTTGGGCTATACTATGGTCTACGGCATTTTGAAACTGATCAACTTCGCGCACGGCGACATATATATGCTGGGCGCTTACGCGGGGTTTTTCGCCGCGTCCGTTTTGCGCCTTTCTTTTTTTCCTTCGCTTCTTTTTGCCATGCTGGCCGCCGCTTTGGCCGGCATGGCCATAGAGCGCCTCGCCTACCGCCCTTTGCGCCGCGCGCCCAGGATTACCGCCCTCATCACGGCAATCGGCGTTTCTTTTTTTCTGGACTATACGCTGATCTTGTTTGTTTCGCCGCAGCCGCGCACTTTCCCCGCGATCTTCGAGTCCGAAATATACCGCTTCTACGGAATCATCATAAACAGCCAGCAAATATTGATTTTTGCGGTGTCGCTTCTGCTTATGGCTTTTCTGACCTACGTCGTGCAATGCACCAGGATCGGCAAGGCCATGCGGGCGGTATCCTACGACACGGATACGGCGCGGCTTATGGGCATAAACGTGGACAAAGTCATCTCTTGGACGTTTGCCCTCGGCTCGGCGCTGGCGGCGGCGGCCGGCGTTCTGGTGGGCATATATTATAATTCCATCGATCCCTTGATGGGCATGATGCCCGGCATAAAGGCTTTCGTCGCGGCCGTGCTCGGCGGCATCGGCATCATTCCGGGGGCGATGGCGGGCGGCCTGATCCTCGGCATCGTGGAAGCCATGGCCAGCGGCTTTTTGTCCTCTACCTTTCGCGATGCCGTGGCTTTCTCCATCCTCATCCTCATCCTGCTGTTTAAGCCGTCCGGTCTTTTGGGCAAAAACACGCGCGAGAAAGTGTAGGTAGCCACGCTATGAACAAAGTCAGAAAATACGACTTTTTGCTGCTTGCTTTTGGCGCGTCCGTTTTCCTCCTCCTGCACGCGCTGATGGAAACGGAAATTATCGGCGCTTTCTGGCAGCTTAACATCATACTGGCCTGCATAAACATAATCCTGGCGGCAAGCCTTAATCTCATCAACGGCTTTACCGGCCAGTTTTCCATCGGGCACGCGGGCTTTATGGCGATCGGCGCCTATGTCAGCGCGATTATGACCGTCAAGCAGGGCCTTCCTTTTGCCATAGCCATCATCGCGGCTTTTGCCGCGGCGGCGGCTTTGGGCTTTCTCATCGGCGTCCCTACCCTCCGGCTGTCGGGCGACTATCTGGCGATCGCGACGCTGGGGCTTAGCGAAATCATCAGGGTGTGCATTTTGAACACGCCTTATATCGGCGGCGCGTCCGGGTTCATGGGCATCCCGCATCTTACCAACTTTCCCTGGGCTTTCGGCCTGATGTTTCTGACCGTCTACCTGATTAAGAACATCGTCAATTCGGCGCATGGGCGCGCCCTGATCGCCGTGCGCGAAAACGAGATCGCGGCGGAGACGATGGGGATAGACGCCGCCAAATATAAAACCTTGGCTTTCACGATCGGCGCCGGTTTCGCCGGTTTGGGCGGCGCGCTTTTCTCTCATTATTTTTATCTGGCGCACCCTTCATCCTTTACCTTTATGCGCTCTTTCGACATACTGACCATGGTAGTGCTGGGCGGGCTGGGGTCCCTCAGCGGTTCCATCATCGGCGCGATCATCTTGGTGTTTGTATCGGCGGCCTTGTCGGATTTTCCCGAATGGCGCATGATCATTTACGCCGTAACGCTAATCGCGCTCATGATCTTTCGGCCGCAGGGTCTTTTGGGCAACAAAGAACTGAGCGAAAAAATGCTGGGTTTGCTGCGCAAAAAGGAGGCATAGGGCGGGATGCTGCTTAAAACGGACAAGCTCTCCATGGAATTTGGCGGGCTGAGCGCCTTGATAAACCTTAATCTGGAAATACGATCCGGCGAACTGGTCGGGCTGATAGGGCCGAACGGCGCCGGCAAAACTACGGTGTTCAACCTTTTGACCGGGGTTTACAGCCCCAGCGGCGGCGAGATATTCCTTGGCGGCAAATCCCTGAAAGGGCTGAAGCCTTTTCAGGTAACTCAGTCAGGCATTGCCCGCACCTTTCAAAACATCCGGCTTTTCTCGGAACTGTCGGTGTTGGACAACGTCAAGATCGCCCATAATTTCCACATAGCCTGCAGCCTGCCGGAAAGCATCCTGCGAATGGGGCGCTATTTCCACGAAGAGGAAAAGACGGAGCGGGAATCGATCAGGCTTTTGGAAATATTCAACCTCAAAGGCAAAATGCGCGAAACCGCCAAAAACCTCCCTTACGGCGAACAGCGCCGCCTGGAAATCGCGCGGGCGCTCGCCACCAGGCCTTCCCTGCTTCTTCTGGACGAGCCGGCCGCCGGCATGAACCCGCAGGAAACCGACGAACTGACGCAAATGATCAGGTGGATACGCGGAGAATTTGCCCTTACCGTGCTTTTGATTGAGCATGACATGCGTTTGGTCATGAATCTTTGCGAACGCATATATGTGCTGGAATACGGGGTTACCATCGCGCAGGGCGCGCCGGAAGCGATACGCCGCAACCCCAAGGTAATAGAAGCTTATCTCGGGGAGGAGGCGCCGCATGCTCCGCATTGAAAATATCAGCGTCTTTTACGGCGCCATCCACGCCATAAAGGACATAAGCCTCTCGGTCGGCGCGGGCGAGATCGTAACGCTCATCGGATCCAACGGCGCGGGCAAAAGCACGACCTTAAACGCGGTGTCCGGCCTTTTGAAAATAAAACGCGGCGGCATAAAATTCATGGGCAAAGAGATAAACGGCCTGCCGGCCCACGAGATAGTCGCCCTCGGTTTGTGCCAGGTTCCGGAAGGGCGCAGGATATTCGCCAACATGACCGTGCAGGAAAACCTTGAAATGGGGGCGTATCTTAGGCGGGACAGACAAGAGACCCTCAAGGACTATCAAAACGTGTTTAGCAAATTCCCCCGCCTGGCGGAGCGAAAAAAGCAACTGGCCGGCACCCTTTCAGGCGGCGAGCAGCAAATGCTGGCTATGGGGCGGGCACTGATGGGAAAGCCGAAGCTGCTTTTGATGGACGAGCCGTCCATGGGCCTTGCGCCGCGCCTGGTGCAGGAAATATTTTCCATAATCAAAGAAATAAACCGGGCTGGCACGACTATTTTGCTTGTCGAGCAAAACGCCAACATGGCGCTTTCCATCGCCAACCGGGCCTATGTGCTGGAAAGCGGCCAAATCACGCTGTCCGGGCCGGCGGCGGAGCTGGCGGCAAGCGAATCGGTCAGGAACGCCTATCTCGGCGGCTGAAGCGCGCGCCCCTTGTGCAGCCGAACGCTTGCAAAGCGGCAAAATCCCTCGTGTTTCGCCGCTTTTTGTCAAAGGCCGCAATGTTGCGGGTTGCTTTATTGTAAAACAGAGATCTTTATTGGCTCTGCCCATATACCGGCAACGACCAAATTCAAGAAGAGGTGAATTTCATGTTTGTTTACAAGCGTATGACGAAAGACCCTGTATGCATAAGCAAAGACATCAGCATCTTAGATGCCATGGAAGTCATGCGGGCCAGCAAAGTAAGGCGGCTGCCGGTAGTTGACAACGGAAGGCTCGTCGGGATAGTTACCAGCCGCGACCTGCACATGGCCTCGCCTTCCCCCGCCACTACCTTGTCCAAATACGAAGCGAACTATCTTTTGCGCAAAATAACCGTGGGGGAGATAATGTCCGCAAACCTCTTGACCGTCAAAGCAAAAGCCACTATTGAAGAGGTCGCGCTTTTAATGTACAAAAACAAGATCGGCGCTATCCCGGTGGTGGACGACGACGACCCCGGAAAAATTGTCGGCATCGTTACCGAAACGGACATCTTCAAGATCCTCGTGGACGTCATGGGGCTGCCGGAAGGCAAAACAAGGATCACCGCCACTTTTCATGACCGCTTGGGCATGCTGGCCGAAGTAGGGTTGGTTTTTAAAAACCTCGGGCAAAACATCACCAGTTTCGCGATCGTCAACGAAGAAGGGGACAACCGCGAGATCGTCATCCGCGGCGATTTTGTCAATACGGATGCGATAAAGGAACAAATGGAAAAAAGCGGTTTTAAAGTAACCGACATCACGAATATTTCCTGATAGGACAGAATCCTTTTTTGCCCGGTTCCCAAGGCAATTGCGCCGGCCCTGCCGGCGGCGGGGAGGTTTTGCGCCGCATGGACATCGTACGCTACGAAATCGGCGATATCGTGAAAATGAAAAAGCGCCACCCCTGCGGCTCGGACGAATGGGAAGTGCAAAGGACGGGCATTGATTTCGGCCTCAAATGCCAAGGCTGCGGCCGGTATGTCATGATTCCCCGGCCGAAATTTGAAAAGGCCGTGAAAGCGATAATCAAAAGAGCGGCCGGCGCCGCGGAGGACAGACATGAGTAATTTGCAAGTGGGGATCGTCGGGCTGCCCAATGTCGGCAAAAGCACCTTGTTCAACGCCGTCACCAAGGCCGGCGCCGAAGCGGCCAACTACCCTTTCTGCACGATCGAGCCGAACGTCGGGGTGGTCAGCGTGCCGGACAATCGGCTGGACGTACTTGCCCGCATGTATTCTTCGCGCAAGGTTACGCCCACCGCCATCCGCTTCGTCGATATTGCCGGACTGGTCAAAGGCGCTTCCGCCGGCGAAGGGCTTGGCAACAAGTTTCTCGCGCATATCAGGGAAGTGGACGCCATAGCGCAGGTGGTGCGCTGCTTTGCGGACGGCGACATAACGCATGTCGCCGGTTCCGTAGACCCTTTGCGCGACATTGAAATCATCAACGCCGAATTATGCATCGCCGACCTGGAAAGCATCGACCGGCGCATGGAACGCCTCAAGCGGCAGGCAAAGTCCGGCGACAAAGGCGCCGCCGCCGAAAAAGAAACGCTGGAGAAAATAAAGGGCGAGTTGGGAAAAGGCGAACCGGCCAGGCGCCTTGCCCTTTCCGCCGAAGAAAAAGGCCTTTTGAAAGAGATAAATCTCCTGACCTTGAAACCGGTTATGTATGTCGCCAACATCCACGAAAAGGACGTGGGCGGCGGCGGACGCTTGGCCGGGCAGGTGGAAGAATACGCCCGGAGGGACGGCGCCGAAACGGTGCCGCTGTCCGCCCGGCTGGAAGAAGAAATTGCGGAACTGGACGGGAGCGAAGCGGCGGAATTCCTGCGCAGCCTCGGGCTGCAAGCGTCAGGGCTTGAGCGCGTGATTGGCGCCGCTTACAAATTGCTTGATCTCATAAGTTTTCTTACTGCGGGCGAGACGGAAGCGCGCGCCTGGACTATCCGGCGCGGCGTCAGAGCGCCGCAGGCGGCGGCTGTCATACATTCCGACATCGAACGCGGCTTTATAAGGGCCGAAATCGTCTCCTACGGCGACCTCATAAACAGCGGCTCTTACGCCGCCGCCCGCGAAAAGGGCCTGGTCCGACTGGAAGGCAAAGATTACGTCATGCGCGATGGCGACGTAACTAATTTTCGCTTTAATGTATGACGATGCGCCCCGGCGAGTTTTTCCGCGATTAAATGCCGCCCGCGCCTGCGGCGGCTAAAAGAGCCCGGCCAATTTTTTGGCCGCCGCCCTTTGGCAACTATAGGGCGCCGAAAACGGCGAAAAAACAAAAAAGGGGAAGGGCACGCGGACAAGCGGGGCAGTAAATAAATGCTTGACTGGCAAAGGGTTTCATGCTATCATATCACCGTTGTTAGCAGAGCAACATAAAGCCATGCGGTCGTGGCGGAACGGCAGACGCGCTAGCCTCAGGAGCTAGTGGGGGCAACCTCGTGGTGGTTCAAATCCACTCGACCGCACCACTGACATTATGTCAATGCCCTCCGCAGATGCTTGGCGGCGCGGGCAGCGGCTGTTTTTTCTTTGGGTTGGCCGGCGGGAAGCGGCGCTTCCGATATTGCAGCGCGGTTGTGGCGGAACTGGCAGACGCACCATCTTGAGGGGGTGGCGGGGCAACTCGTGTGGGTTCAAATCCCACCAACCGCACCAAATTAACAATCATATTTTGATACGGCGCGCCTGCCCGATGGTTTCGGTCAGGTGCGTTTGCTATGCGGCCGGGCACGGGCGGCGACCGGGTGGGCCGCGCAGTCTTGGCGGACGGCGGTAAATAGTCAAATAGCATTGAAAATGTGACAGTAAATTGATAATATAAAATTGCTATGAGCTATGATAAAAAATATAGAAAACGGACAATTGAATATCTGAACGCTGGACACACATACAGAGAAACAGCCGGAATATT
>JAISLQ010000009.1 GCA_031290885.1 Acidaminococcales bacterium | reverse complement strand
CCGCAAAAAGTTATTAAAAGGTGCATTAATACGTTTTGAAAGCGGCGATTATGGCAAATGTTGATCTGTGGCTGTTGATATTTCTTGTTTTCGCCGGGTTTGTCGCGTCCGTCATTGATTCGGCCGTAGGCGGCGGCGGATTGATTATGGTGCCCGCTTTCATGCTGACCGGCCTTGAACCGGTAGCGGTATTGGGAACAAACAAACTGGCGGCGGTTATGGGCGCTTTCGCCGGCGCGGCGACTTTTTGGCATTCCGGGAAAACCGATCCTGAAATATTGCGCTGCCTTTTCCCGACCGCGTTTATTGGGTCGGTCTTTGGCGTTTATACCGTACACCTGATCTCTTCTGAATTTTTGCGCCCGCTTGTGGTAGCCATGCTTGTCATAGTTACAATCTACAGCGTTACCAGGAAGAATTGGGGCGCCCGGGCATCTTACGCCGGCATGAAAGGGAAAAGGGCATTTTTAACGGCCGCGGCCGTTTTTGCCCTCGGATTTTATGATGGATTTTTTGGGCCGGGCACAGGTTCTTTCCTGCTGTTTTTCTTTCTCTGCCTGGGCTTTGATTTTGTTGGCGCGGCCGCCAACGCGCGAGTGCTAAACTTCGCCAGCAACATGGCGGCCGCCATATCTTTTTCTTTTTTGGGGCTTGCAAATTACTTTTACGCCTTGCCGGTAGGGATTTCGATGGTTTTGGGATCGTTCGTCGGCGCACGCATGGCCATTCACAAGGGAGCGGCTTATGTGCGCCCGCTTTTTGTGTTTATCACGGTGCTGCTTATTGGCAAACAGATCTGGGAAATGTGGGGGAAATGAAAAAAAATTAATCTGTTGTACTTATTGTTGTTTGCAATGTTTTGAAATATAATATTATGTGTGAAAACCTATAAATAAATCTCATGTTTTTTATTTTTTATTGAATGCGGAGGAGTTAAAAAATGTTTGCATTTACCCAGGATCAGCTTGACGCAAAAAAAACGGCCAGGGAATTCGGCGAAAAGTATCTTGCGCCAACCGTAGCCGCAAGGGACGCAAAGGAGGAGTTTTCCCGCGCCATCTTTGAGGAAATGGGGAAACTCGGCTTAACGGCGATTTGTTTCCCGGAAGATTATAATGGTTTGGACGGCGACACTTTAAGTTACATCATGGCGGTAGAGGAAGTGTCCAAGTACGACGACGGCATGGGCATCACTTTGTCGGTGCATGTGTCGCTTTGCTCGTGGCCTATTTTTGCCTACGGCACCAAAGAGCAAAAAGAAAAATTCCTGCCGCCCCTGTGCGAAGGCAGCAAGCTGGGCGCCTTCGCTTTGACGGAGCCGGATGCCGGCACGGACGCGTCGGCGCAAAAGACTGTCGCGGTGAAAAAAGGCGACAAATACGTCATAAACGGTAGCAAAATGTTCATAACAAACGGTTCGGAAGCGGATGTATACGTTATTTTCGCTATGACCGACAAAACCAAAGGTGTAAGGGGCATATCCGCCTTTATTGTCGAAAAAGGCACACCCGGCTTTACATTCGGCAAAAAAGAAGAAAAGATGGGTATACACACTTCCATTACTTGCGAACTTGTTTTTGAGGATTTGGAAATCCCGGAAAGCAACTTGTTGGGCAAAGAAGGCGAAGGGTTCAAGATAGCCATGTCCACGCTGGACGGAGGCCGCATCGGCGTTGCCGCCCAGGCGCTGGGCATCGCGCAGGGAGCGCTTGACCACGCCGTTAAATATTCAAAAGAGCGCATACAGTTTGGCAAACCTATTGCCAGCAACCAAGCCATCGCCTTTACGCTCGCCGACATGGCTACCCAAGTTGAGGCGGCGAGGTGGCTTGTCTATAACGCGGCCGCTAAAAAGGACAAAGGGCTGCCTTTCAGCAAAGAGGCTGCTATGGCCAAACTTTTCGCCTCTGACGCCGCCATGTCCGTCGCAACCGAAGCGGTGCAGATTTACGGCGGCTACGGATACAGCCGTGAATATCCGGTGGAGCGCCTGATGAGAAACGCCAAGATAACCCAAATATACGAGGGTACCAATCAGGTGCAGCGCATGGTCATATCAAGCGCGCTTTTAAGCTGCAAATAAAATTTTGCCGTGCCCGGCGCGCTTTAGCGGAAGCTGCCGCTCTCGCTAAAGAAAGTTCGGTTCAAGGCGGCGCTTTGGTTTATATTTTGCATTGTTTGAGGAGGGGAAAGTTTTGAAAAAAATTTTAGTTGCCGGAACAGGGCAAATGGGCGGCGGCATCATTCAAGCCGCTTTGCAAGGAGGGTACCAGGTCAACGCTTACGACGTGGCAGCGGCGCCGCTTGCCGCGCTAAAGCCTAAAATAGGAAAGGCTTTCGCTAAATTAAAAGAAAAAGGCAAAGCGGACGATGCGCAAATAAACGGCTGGCTCAACAGCCTTACTGTCTGCGATAGCCTTGAGGCGGCGGCCGCGGACGTCGATCTTGTGATAGAAGCCGCGACGGAAGACGTCGATCTGAAAATCGGACTTTTTAAAAAGCTTGATGAACTTTGTGCCGAAAGCGCCATTTTGGCCAGCAACACATCGTCCATTTCCATAACCAAGATCGCTTCCGCCACGAAGCGGCCGGAAAAAGTAACCGGCATGCACTTTTTCAATCCGGTCCCGGTTATGAAACTGCTGGAAATTATACCCGGCTTGTATACATCGGAAGAAACCTGTGGAGCTTGCCGGGCGTTAGGCGAAAAACTCGGGAAGACGGTAGTCAGGGTAAATATTGATTCGCCGGGCTTTGTTGTCAACAGATTGCTTATTCCGATGATCAATGAGGCCGTTTTAGTTTTGCAGGAAGGAATAACAAACGCGGAATCTATAGACAAGGCCATGTCCGCCGGCGCCAATCACCCAATGGGCCCTTTGGCGCTTAGCGACCTTATCGGCAATGACACGGTGCTGGCGATCATGCAGGTACTGTACAATGAATTTCAAGACCCTAAATATCGCCCGGCGCTTCTTCTCAAACGCATGGTAGCGGCCGGCAAACTCGGCCGCAAAAGCGGGAAGGGGTTTTTCCAATACTGACCGGCATTGAAAACCGGCCTAAGGGCAATCCGCAAATTTGGCGCAAATCATTTTGCGCATTGAGCGGGAATAATAATTTATGAGGTGATAAAATGCGACAAGCAGTGATAGTTTCCGCGACAAGGACCCCGATCGGGAACTTTAACGGGGCTTTAGCCAATGTAACGGCCGTTGAGCTTGGCTCGATCGTGATCAGGGAAGCGATAAAAAGGGCGGCGATTGCCCCGAAAACGGTCGATGAGGTAATAATGGGACATGTCCTGCAAGCGGCGCAGGGACAAAATACTGCCCGCCAGGCGGCGGTAAAAGCCGGATTGCCGGTTGAAACGTCAAGCTTCACGGTCAACAAGGTGTGCGGGTCCGGGTTGAAAGCGGTAACATTGGCTTGCCAGGCGATAATCGCCGGCGACGCCGAAGTGGTGGTAGCTGGCGGCATGGAGAACATGAGCTGCGCGCCATACGCCATCGACAAGGCACGCTGGGGCTATCGCATGGGCGACGGTAAAATCGTCGATACCATGATCAAGGACGGTTTGTGGGATTCTTTCAACGACTATCACATGGGCATTACCGCAGAAAACGTTGCGGAAAAATTCGGCGTTACCAGATTCGACCAGGACGAAGCAAGTTTCAAGTCGCAGGAAAAAGCCGTGAGCGCGATTGCGGCGGGCGCGTTCGTTGAAGAGATTGTCCCGGTAACCGTGCGGGGCAAAAAAGGCGACGTAACTTTCGCCGTGGACGAATACCCTAAAGCCGGCGTCGATATGGCCGGCCTTAGCAAACTAAAGGCCGCTTTCAAAAAAGACGGCACGGTAACCGCCGGCAACGCATCGGGAATTAATGACGGCGCCGCGGCGTTTGTGCTGATGTCCGACCAAAGGGCCGAAGAATTGGGCGCAAAACCGTTAGCCAAAATACTGTCTTACGCCAGCGCGGGCGTAGATCCTTCCATAATGGGCATAGGCCCGGTTTCGGCTACCAAAAAGGCCTTGGCTAAAGCGGGGCTGAAAATTTCCGACATTGACCTGATAGAAGCCAACGAAGCCTTTGCCGCGCAATGGGTTGCGGTCGGGCGCGAGCTTGGGTTTCCGCCCGAGAAGGTCAACGTCAACGGCGGCGCCATAGCGCTGGGACATCCTATCGGCGCTTCGGGCGCGCGTATCTTGGTTACGCTTTTGTACGCCATGAAAAAGAAAAAAGCGGCAAAAGGCCTGGCGACTCTTTGCATTGGCGGCGGCCAGGGCATTGCCGCAGTCGTGGAATTGTTGTAGCGATAAATCGCAAAATGCGCCGGGGCAGCGTTTTAACCGGGGGACGGCACAAAATTGAAAGGGCTGATACACTGATGCGACGGAAATGTCTTTGGGCGGCATGTTTTTTGACTTTTGCTTTTTTGTTGGCAGCCGGCAACGATTTTGTTTTTGCCGCGAAAAAGAAGGAACCGGTCGTTGCGGAAGGGCCAGCTCTTGCGCAGGATGTTCGCCCGGACGGCCCCAATATAACGGATAAGGCCAAAGGGCGGGTTGCCTTGCGGCATTCGGGGGCGGCGTTGAAGTTTGGCATGCGCGGCGAGCCGGTGGAAGCGCTGCAAAAGAGGCTGCAAGAAGCGGGCTATTACCGGGGAGCGATTGACGGCATTTTCGGCAGCGCAACTCTAAACGCAGTCTTTATGTTCCAGACGGTCAACGGCTTGACGGCTGACGGCATCGTCGGCGCCGATACGATAAGAACCTTGAACCTGCCTGACGCACAAATCAAAAGTCCGCCGCCGGAGGATGTGGCGAGGGGCAGTTCGCGCGGCTACAGCAAGATAGTCGTGCACGCCAGCAGTTTTTTGGGCGCGCCTTATGTATGGGGCGGCGTTACTCCTGCCGGCTTTGACTGCTCGGGTTTTATCTACTATTTGTTTGGACAGTATGGAGTGGCTATGCCGCGAATGGCCGACGGCCAGTTCCATGTCGGCGTGCCTGTGGAGAGGGCCAATGTCCAAGCGGGCGATTTGGTTTTTTTCAGCACCTATGAGCCGGGGCCTTCACATGTCGGCATATACATGGGCGACGGAAATTTCATCCACGCCAGCTCCGCCGCCGGCCAGATTACGATAACGTCCATGCAAAAAGCTTATTACGTGGAACGTTATTTGGGGGCGCGCCGTTTGCCGCCCCGGTTATTGGAATGATCGCCGCCCGTTTAATTCCCGGTCCGCGGCGGACGGCGATTTTGAAAGTTCGGGCATAGCCGGCCGCGCGCGAGGGAAAAATAAACATTCTGCGATGCCGTTATTTAGCGCTTTCCCCTGTCTCTGTTTTCAGCGTCAGGCTTATTTCAAAGAGCCGGCTCCAAGGAAGATCTACTTTTGTTTCCAAAGAAACTATATAATATTGGCGTTTATCGTCGCTGTAAAAAGGGTGCAGCCCTATGTTGCGCAAAAATATCCTTTCCTGCTTGTATTCAAGCAGGTCTTTTATTTTTCCCAGAACCAGTTCCTTTTTCTCGGCAATGGCGCGGCCAAGGCCGGCTTTGTCCAATAAAAGGCCAGTTTTTGCCTGGACGTCTTTTTGATACAGCCAGTCGTCAAGTACGCGCGCGATCGTAAACTCAAAGTTTTTATGATAAACATAAGGAAGATGCTCCGCGGCGGAACTTTTCACCGTGCCGGAAAAAAGCGCGCTTTGCGCCAAGGCCGTGCCAATGGAGTTGCCTGCGGTATTCCAGCCGGCGTAGGCGGACAGGGAAGATAACGGGATGTTTTCCGCTAAAAGCGCGGACATGACAGTCTCCCGCCT
The DNA here is from genome assembly GCA_031290885.1 of Acidaminococcales bacterium. Lineage (NCBI taxonomy): Bacteria > Bacillati > Bacillota > Negativicutes > Acidaminococcales > Acidaminococcales bacterium. Next base: position 7,366 of record JAISLQ010000009.1, on the reverse strand, counting down.
TTGGAAATTTACGCTTAAATCCACCAGCGCCAGCAGCTTGCTTTGGGCGAGCGCGTGAACCTGCCGGGCGGCGCGGGCAATGTCGGAAGCGGAAGTTTTCTCGTCGCCGCAATGCACAAACAGTATTATGTCGGCGCTGCCGGCATCTTCAACCGCCCGCGCGCCGACGGCGGCGATTTTTTCCCGTACGGTCTCTTGGACGGTCGCCGGCATGAAAGGCATGACCATGTTGGCGGCGGTTTCCGTTGAGTACATGACTTTTATTTTTGGCGTGTACCGCCGGCGCTCATTGGCGTAAGCGGCCAATTCCAGCATGGCCAATTCGTCCGCGCCGCAGGAGGTGAATGCTTTGTCCGCTATGTTCAGGCTGCCGATGTATCTTTCCGTTTTGCGTTTGTTGGCATTAGGGCGGCCAAACGGCTGCCCGTCGTCTTGTCCGACGATCAGCCGGTCAAAGGCGCCGGAAGCGGCGAGCAGGCAGAGTTCTTGGTTGAATTTGTCGTTGGCGCTGTAACGGAGGTTAAAATCTTCCACTAACTCTGGCGGCAGGACGGACAGCATGTCGGCCATGCGGATAAAGTCCGTGTCATGGCCGAAGGCGTCGTACATATCTTTTTTGATTGCGTAGATCATCATGTGGTATTGCCAAAGTTTGGTCGCGTCGTTTTCCGGGATCAGCAGACGGGGTATGATGGAAAAGGCGTAGAGGGGAATGTTTTTGCTTTGCTTTAAAGAGCGCAGCAAGCCCATAGCGGACGTTTCCGCGTTTTCGTCCCGCGTCGGGCTGCGCGAGGCCACCAGGCCGCCATGCAAAAGCATGTCTATGGAGACAATCAGGGCATCGGCTCCATCGGTGCTCCAGGTTAGCCAGTTGCGCAGTCCAGCGGTATTGCCGGGCGTTTTATAGTTGCCAAGAAGCTCCGCGGGCGGTACAATGATAGAGATGCCGTTTATCAAGCCAAGTTGCTTGACAAATTGCAAGCAGGGCGGCCTTTGGTCAAGCGGCAATAAGATTGCGGCGCTTGTGGCGATCGCGCGGGGGGCAAGGGTTACGGGCGTCGTTTTTGGTTTCCGGAGATAAAAAACCATTTTGTCGTAATTAAAAGAAAAACCTATGATCATAAATAATATAAGGCTTGTATGAATTATTCTTTTCTTATTTAACATAAAGCATTTCCTTGCCGTTGCGTAGCGCCCACTTTCAGGCGCGCGGGAGCGCGTAATTTTGGGGGGAGTTTTCCTATGCGCATTATTGCCGGCAAAATTAAGGGCCTGAAGCTGTTTGCGCCCAAAGGGATGCAAGTCCGGCCTACCGCCGACCGCGTTAAAGAATCGGCGTTTTCGATTTTAGGCGAGGCGAGAATAAAAGAAGCCCGGGTGCTCGATCTTTTTTCCGGCAGCGGCAATCTCGCGCTGGAGGCGTTCAGCCGCGGCGCGTCCACGGCCTTGTGCGTGGACAGCAATGAGGTCAGCATAAAGTATATAGCCCGCAACGTCGAAAAGGCAAAAGCGGGCGGCTATGTAAAAGTATATCGCGGCGACGCGCTCAAGTCTATCGAATTTCTGGCCAGGGGAAAAAAGCTTTTTGATCTTATTTTTTGCGATCCACCTTATGAAATGGGCTGGGTGGAACTAATATTAAAAAAAATAAAAAAACACAATATATTGGCCAAAGATGGTATAATCGTGATAGAATATTCAAGGCATGAAAAGTTTTTTCCGCCGGCAGGTCTACATATTGAACGCGACGAACAATACGGCGAAACGATGACGGCTTTCATTTGCGGGGACGCGCTTTCAGGAGGGAAATGTGAGGAAAGTAATCTGCCCGGGCAGTTTTGATCCGGTCACGAACGGCCACCTTGATATATTTTTGCGGGCGTCCGTGATGGTTGACGAAATTATAGTGGCCGTTTTCCATAACCCGATCAAGGGAAAAGCCATGTTTTCGGTGCAGGAGCGCGTTGAAATGCTAAAGGAGTGTACCAGGGACATAGCGAACGTGCGGGTCGACAGTTTTTCGGGTTTGCTGCACGAATATGTCCGCCGCGAAGGGGCAAACGCCATTTTGCGCGGCTTGCGGGCACTTACGGATTTTGAATATGAATTTCAAAGGGCTTTGATGATCAAAAAACTTGACCCCAATATCGAAACGATATTTATCATGACCAAGGCGGAGTATTCATTTTTAAGTTCAACCGGCGTCAGGGAAATACTGGCTTTCGGCGGTTCCGTGAAAAATTTGGTGCCGGCCTGTTTGGAAGATAGCATAAACGATAAATTCAAAAATGCGAAATTCGCTTCTGCGTTGAAATAAATTGCTACTATGCAAGGAGGCTTGCGTACATGAATGAAATGGAACGCGTGTTGGACGATTTGGAAAACTTGATAATGGACGCATTCAGGATTCCTCTGATTAATAAATACCTTATTGATCCAGAACGGTTGGGTCAGATAATGGATGCGATAAGGACGGCGGTACCGGTGGAAATAAAGCAGGCCCGGCAACTTTTAAATGACCGCGAGCGGCACAGGAACGAGGCGATGGAGGAAAAACAGCGCATAATAAAACAAGCGGAATTTACTGCGGAGAAAATGATTTCCGAAGAAGAGATCGTCAGGCAGGCGAAAGAATTCGCGGAAGAAATAAGGCGGGCCGCCAACGAGGAAGCGTTCAAGATCAGAAGCGACACCGAAGAGTACGCGCAAAAGTTGCAGGACGAAGCGCTGGAATTTGCGAACAAGATGCACGAGGAAACTAATATCTATGTAGGCGAGATTTTTGAGTATATAGAAGCTACTTTGGACAAAACGGCGGAAGCGGTGCAAAAAAGCAAAGAATTCCTGAACAAGAAAGCGCGCGGAGAAACATAACAGCCGGAAGGCGAAGTGCCGTTCAACTGACATAGACCGGTTTTTTCCTGAAATCTTGGCCGGCGGCGTTTTCCCCTAACAATAGATAAAACACATCCGTCGCTTTTATATCGGCGTCGATGCCGCGCATGGCCGGTTCGGATGCTTTTTTCTTGTAAAAATCCGGCAAATTTGTTATAACAGGCGATTGGCTTTCCGCCTGTATTTTTTTTATTAAACCGCGCCCGCGGCCGTCAAAAGCCAATACGCGCAGATAGGGCGCGCGTGCCCCGGCCGGGTTTTCGTCGTTTGACACTATCAATTGGCTGATGATCCTCATTATGCGGGTTTGCGGATAGCGCCGGCTGGCGGCGCGCTCTATCAAGGCCGATAATGAATTTGCGCTCAAAGCGGCTTTTTTTATGCGATTTTCCAATCCCTCGCTGCAATCGGCTATTTTGCGCATCTTTGCCGCCGCCAGGTGCCGCAAGCGGTAAAAAGCGATCTTTTCCAATGCGCCGTCATCAAGCAAAAGCCGGCCATTGCCAAAAGCGTTACGCAATATTTCGGCGCTATAGGGCGGCAGCGCTTTCAATATGTCCCTGCCCGGGCAGCGGCTTTTAATTATCGCGTCCCTGACAGAGCGCGCATCGGATATTTCCCCATCAGGCCACGAGCCCGCAGGCATCCGTTTTACGGCTACCGGTCGCATGGGGGACGAGAGGGCGTTCAGCGCCTTTATGTATTCAATCGCCAGGATGCTGTTAGGCTGGTAAACAGAGGAAGGAGCATCGGGGAAAAACAGCCTGACGGCCGTTTCCACTGCTTTGGCGTATGTCTGCCCTTCCCGCAGCGTCATTTTAAGCGCAAAGGTAAAATCCGTTTGAACGCTTTTGGCGGCTATGGCCGATAGAAGGTTGATGTCGTCGCATTCCGCGCCAAAACAAACGTCGGTTACAATCCCTGTGGCGTTTAAGAGGGCTGTGCCGCCGCGCGCGAAAAACTCCGCGCTTTTGCAGGCATGGTGAAAAGGCAATTCTATTACCAGATTCACGCCGCCGCGGACAGCCGCCTCGGCGCGCAGCCATTTGTCCATAAACGCCGGCTGCCCGCGTTGCGTGAAGTGCCCGCTCATCACGGCGATTATAGGGATTTGCCCCAACCGGGATCGTATTTCGCCAATCTGCCATTTGTGTCCATTGTGAAAGGGATTGTATTCGGCCGTTATTCCGGCGATCTTATCCATATTTGCCCATTTTTCCCTATGGACAGGCGTTTTGGCTGTCCGCTTAAAAAACATGGAGATTTTCACATCTTGTTATAGTATAATACATCATGGCATGATTTTAAAGGGAGGGATATTTTGATGAACATTTTGGTGGTAAACTGCGGAAGTTCTTCTTTAAAATATCAACTTATAGACATCAATGAAGAGAAAATCATGGCAAAAGGGCTTGTGGAAAGAATCGGCCTGCAAGAGCCTGTTTTGAAATATACTGCCGGCGGCGATACATTGGTGGACGAAGTGGTTGCTAAAGACCATGTAGAGGCTATAAAACTGGCGCTTGACAGCTTGACGGATCCGCAAAAAGGCGTTATAAAAGATCTGTCGGACATTGACGCGATCGGGCACAGGGTTGTGCACGGGGGAGAGAAATTTGTCGATTCCGTGCTCATAACCGATTATGTGCTGAAAGGCATAGAAGAATGTGCGGAATTGGCGCCCCTTCATAACCCGCCCAATATTGTCGGGATAAAAGCATGCATGAAGCTCATGGCCAACACGCCGCAGGTGGCGGTGTTTGACACGGCGTTTCACCAGACTTTGCCCAAAATAGCCTATATTTACGGCCTTCCCTATGAACTGTATCTCAAATACGGCATAAGAAGGTACGGCTTTCACGGCACGTCGCATAAATATGTGGCGCAAGTCGCCGCCAGCATGATGGGCGAACACATGAGCGACCTGCGCATAATTACCTGCCATTTGGGCAACGGCGCAAGCATAGCGGCAATTAAATATGGAAAATCAATTGATACAAGCATGGGATTCACGCCGCTCGAAGGATTGGTTATGGGGACGCGCTCCGGCGAATTGGATCCGGCGATCCTTCCCTTCATCATGGAAAAAGAGCACATGAGCGCGCAGGAACTTGATGAGTATCTCAACCGTAAATCCGGCATACTTGGCATATCGGGCATGTCCAGCGATTTTCGCGATCTGGAGGCGGCGGCGCACGACGGCGACGAACGCTCGCAATTGGCGATCGACATCTTCGCCTATAAAGTGAAAAAATATATCGGCGGCTACGTTGCCGCCATGGGCGGGGTTGACGCCATAGTGTTCACTGCCGGCCTCGGAGAAAATTCGCCGGCAATCCGCGATAAAATATGTAACGGTTTTGAATACCTGGGCACCCGCATAGACGCTGAACGCAACCAGATGCGCGGCAAAGCGCAGGAGATAAGCGTGAGGCGCTCGCCGGTAAAAATATTTGTAATACCGACCAACGAAGAACTGGTAATTGCCCGCGACACGGCAACGATCTGCCGCCCGATCATACGCTGAAGGACTTAGGGAGCATCTGATAACCGATTGCGGCACTATGCGGATGTTTTCCCGCCCGCGCCCGCCTTGGCGAAAGCCGGCGATGCCGTCTTGCCGCACGAGAAAATCTCCCGGCTTGGTAGCCACGGACAGTTGTCAGGCACGGAAGTCAATTTTCCAAAAAAGCAGGGAAGACAAGACATAATGAGAACATGAGAGAAGAAAGGGGGCTAAAGATAACGGAATAATTTGATGGGTAGAGTTGACCAAAGAATACGAGCCGTATTTTTGCGGCGCGGAGGCTGCAAGCACTATCGTAGTCGCAGGGACGTTCCGCAGATCCCGTAATTTGCAACAAATACACGAATGGGCAAGCCAGAAAAAACATCCGCATTGCCGCGCCGGAAGCTCTCCGTTGGCCACGTGCCCGGCTGCTATTGGTTAACGTGCTTGCCGAAGATGTTGGAGCCAAAATCCCTGAGCGAATGTTTTACGAGACGGGTCCTGCCGCTTTTGCCGGAGAAAGCGGCAGGGTTAGCCGTTTCCTTCGATGGCAAGACCATATGTTCCACGGCAAATGTGGAGAGATACGAAAACCCGCGCATATCGTTAGCGCGCAAATTGCGAAACTGGGACTAACTCTTGGACAGGAAGCGGCAGAAGGCAAAAGCAACGAAATTCCGCCAGTTCAGCGACCGATCAAAATGCTGAGGCTGAAAGGGCGCATGGTTGGCGCGGATGCGTTGAACTGTCAAAAGGATACCGCGAAAGCAATTGTTGGGCAAGGAGCGGACTGCCTGTTAAGCGCAAAGGATAATCAGCCCCGCCTTAAAAGGGACATAGAGGATTGCGTTCAGTATGAGCAACTGAGAAAATCCATGAAATCCATAACGGTTTGTGAAAAGAATCGCGGGCGCGTTGAGAAACGCGCCCGCGATTGTAACGGATGAGGCAACCCGGGCCGACCCGGAGAATAATTGGAGGGTCTGCCCAGTATCGGCGCGGTCAATACGCAATTCTCCGCCAAATCAGGAACATCAAAAGAGTGGCATTATTACATATCCGGCAAGACGCTGACGGCGCGGGAACTTTTGAGCCATGCCCGCGCCGAATGGAGTGTTGAATCCATGCATCGGCTGCCGGATGTTCATTTTGGCGGGGATTCCTGTCGGGGGCAGGATGAAACCGTACAACGGATTCTAAATATCATCCGCAAAATCGCACTCAACGCATTGCGTATCTACCGAGACAGACATTGTCCTAAACACTCTTTTTCAAGCCTTATGCGTAATTGTCTCGTTGCTTTTGTCTTTATTTTGAAACTGCTTCCCGCTTGCGCGGGGAAGTTCCGATATGTTGTTTGCTCAACTTTTCTTCGGTTATGCGCAGACCGTGAGCGAAGGCGTAATTATCGAACTCGTCTATGGACATCTGTCTTATTTGCCCATCGTCAAGCGCCACTTCAAACAGGTGCAATTTGCCTTTTACGGGTATCGGCTCAATAGGCACAACGTCCTTGAAAAGCCAGGCGTATTTTTTCGGCTCGATTTTCCAGTCATCTTCATAGGCCGCCGCCTTGCGATGCTTCTCGGCGAAAGGCTTTATGGCGAAAAGCCTGTTTTCAAGTTCGCTCAAATTGGGGCCGCGCTGTGAAGCGCAGATCAAAATGCCTCCCCGATAGTCCGTAGCCCATGAGCGAATTTCGGCGGTTTTTTCTCCGCTTCGGACAGGGTTCGCACAAGGGCAAATACGCTCGCATTCCCGTCTGCAGGCGTACTGCCGACTTGCGCGGCGATTTCGCCGACTTTGGTATTGACCTCATCGAACATACCCGTGAAGTTGGCGATTATAGTCAAATACTTTTAAAACAGTAGCAAAGAGCGTCATCAAAACAAGAAAAATTAGCGAGCGTTCTGCGCAGTTTAGCTTTTAGCCATGCCCAAAAGTTTTCAATTGGATTCAATT